>JAJYDP010000860.1 GCA_021777365.1 Chloroflexota bacterium
TGATCGCGGCCCCCGAGGGGATCCGCGCGGTCACCTCGGCGCACCCCGACGTCGCGATCTATTGCGCCGGCGTGGACCGGCAGCTCAACGAGCGCGGCTACATCCTGCCGGGCCTGGGCGACGCCGGTGACCGGCAGTTCGGGACGGGTCAAAGCGACTGACGGATCCCCTCCGGGAGTCAAAGCGAATCTTTTCGCGGCGATTCAAAGGATCTGTTCGTCGCATTCCCGCGTAACACCTACTGCGCCCCCACGCCCGTCCCGTGGTGGCCGCGCACCGCTGACGTCCGAGTCTTGCGCGGACGGGGAGGCCCGATCAGCAGCGTGACGGTCCCGTCGGCTGACCGGATGAGACCACGGCGTACCCTTCCGATGAGCCATCACTCACGGACAGGAGGTACGCCGCGATGGCACGGTACCACGACCCGCAGCCCGCGCCCACGTCCGGCGCGGTCGTCACCGACACGCTCGAGGCGGTTGCCGGCGCCCGGGAGGATGGCGCGAAGGAGCTCCTGGCGATGGGTCTGGGCTACCGCGAGAGCCCAGAATCCTGGGCCGACGTGCTGCGCGAGCTGCGCGAGCGGGGCCTCGGGGCGCCGCTGCTCGTCGTGGGCGACAGGGCGCTCGGCCTGTGGGCGGCGCTCGACGAGGTCTTCCCCACCACCCGCCACCAGCGCTGCTGGAACCATTAGGCCGACCTCCCGATTATGCCGACGTCGGCATAACGTGCATTGCACGCTGAACGTCGTGGACAAGCTTCCGAAGCGGCTCTGGCCCGAGGCCCGCCGCAGGCTGCGGGAGGTCTGGTCGGCGCGCACGCGCGCGGCCTGCGAGGCCCGCCGCGACGAGACCGCGGTCTGGCTCCACGAGCACGGCCAGGACCAGGCGGCCGAGACGCTCTTCCGCGACTGGGATGACTTCACCACCTTCTACGACTTCCCGGCCGAGCACCATATCCACCTGCGGACCAGTAACGCGAGTCGGTCTTCTCCGGGGTCCGCCTGCGCACGAACGTCGCCAAGCGAGCCAGAGTCCTGGAGAACGCGCTCTACCTCGTCTTCAAGATCGTCGAGCGCCTGGGCCGGCACTGGCGGACCCTGAACGGCGGCGCGACGCTCATGACGCTCGTCCTCGACGGCGAACGGTTCGTCGACGGCGTCCTCGTCAAGCAGCCACGCAGAGAGGAGGAGCAAGCGGCCTAATCACGACAACCCGGAAGGGAGTTTCCACGCAGGTTGACAAAGGCTCGAACAGATTCGCTTTCGCTCCCAAACGGCAGACCGACGAATCGGCCGTCCTGGGCCGTCCTGCGCGGTCAACGCGCGCGGGGTGTAGGTGGTATTGGCGACCCGGCGCCGATCTGCCGACGTGGTGGCCTTCCACCTCTCCGAAAGCGCCAGCTTCGTGAACGGCGTCGTGCTCCCCGTCGATGGAGGACGGGCCGCCGCCAGACGCGATCCCGAGGAGAGATGAGCGGGCGCTCTCGGTGGGCGACCGCGCTGTGGTCGACAAGGACCTCCATCTGACCGGGTCGCCAGGTCCGAAGGTCTGCGCCCCGATCCCTCGCACGTTGTCCGTGGGTACGGCCCGTCAGGCACTCGGCTGGGGCACGCGGACCCGCCCCACTCCGGCCGTGGTCAGCGCGACCGCGACGAAGAAGGCGCCGCCAGCGATCGCCATCCCGAGGTGGAGCCCAGGAATGAAGCTCGCCGGCTGCGCCACGAGCGTGCCCAGTAGCGCGACACCGACCACCCCGCCCACCTGCCGGGCGGCGTTGAGCGTCCCCGATGCGATTCCTCCTCGCTCGGTCGGTGCGGCTTCCATGACGGCTGCGGTGGCCGCGGGCATCGTAATGGACATGCCGAGGCCTGTGGCCACGAACGGCACGGCCAGGGTCCAGTAGGCGCTGTGCAGTCCGACGGTCGTGAGTCCCACCAGGCCCAGTCCCCCCACGGTCAGGCCGATCAGCATGGGCAGGCGGGGACCGCTGCGGGCCATGACGCGTCCCGAGGCCATCGAACCGATGACCGCCATGGCCATCTGGGGAAGTAGTGCGATGCCCGCCATCAGCGGCGTGAGGCCGCGAAGCTGCTGGAGGTAGAGGCTCATCACGAAGAGCTCACCGTAGAAGCCGAGATTGATCAGCAGTCCCACGACGGTCGCCGCGGCGAACGTCGGGGAGGTGAAGAGGGACAGAGGCAGCATCGGGCGCCGAACGGCGCGTTCGATCGCGACGAACACGACTCCCGCGACGACGCAGAGGCCGAAGCCGGCGACGACCGCCGGCGAGGTCCAGCCCGCAGATCCGGCCTCGATGAGCGCGACGGTGAGCCCGGCCAGGCAAGCAGCGCCTGCGGCCTGCCCGGGCAAGTCCACGCCGTGGGGGCGGCGTGGCGGCGACGGCAGGAAGCGCTGCGCGAGGACCAGGCCGAGGGCGCCGATGGGCACATTCACGAAGAAGACCGAACGCCACCCGAGGCGAGTTACCAGCGCTCCCCCGACCACGGGTCCGGCCGCCGCTGCGATGCCGGCCACCCCGCCCCAGATCCCGAACGCCCGCGCCCGCGCCGCCCGATCGGGGTAGGCGGCCTGCAGCAGGCTCAGCGACGAGGGCACGGCCAGGGCGGCGCCGACGCCCTGGCCGCCGCGGGCGACGACGAGCAGCGCCGTCGAGGGGGCGAGACCGCAGGCGAGCGAAGCCAGCGCGAAGAGCCCGACGCC
>JAJYDP010000861.1 GCA_021777365.1 Chloroflexota bacterium
GGCGGCCGTCAACAGCGCGCGCTCGGCGTCCGCCGCCGTCTCACCTGCCGGCAGCCGCCCCGCATCAGGGTCGCTCGCTTCCACGCCGGTCGGATCGAGCACCACCGTCCACGCGCGGTTGAGGAACCGGCTGATGCCACCGATGCCGGTGGAGCTCCATGGCCCGCCCTGGTCCCACGGGCCCATGAACATCAGGAACAGGCGGACCGTGTCCGCGCCATGGCGGGCCACGAGCTCGTCGGGGTCCTGGACGTTGCCGCGGCTCTTGCTCATGCGCTCGCCGTCGGCGCCCAGGATCTGACCCTGGTTGAACAGCCGCTTGAACGGCTCGCGCTCGTGCACGAGGCCAAGGTCGCACAGGGCTTTGGCGAAGAACCGGCTGTACAGCAGGTGCATCACCGCATGCTCGGCGCCGCCGGTGTACTGGTCGACCGGGCACCACTCGGCCTCGAGCTCGCGGTCGATGGCCCCGTCGTCCCTGTGTGGCGACAGGTAGCGCCACCAGTACCACGAGCTGTCCACGAAGGTGTCCATGGTGTCCGTCTCGCGCGTGGCCGGGCCGCCGCAGCGCGGACAGGTCGTGCGCAGGAACGCCTCGTTCGCCTTCAGCGGGCTCTCGCCGGTGACCTTGAAGTCGACGTCTCGGGGCAGCAGCACCGGCAGCTGGTCCTCCGGCACACCCACGATCCCGTCGCGCTCGCAGTAGACGACCGGGATCGGCGTCCCCCAGTACCGCTGCCGGCTGATCAGCCAGTCGCGGATGCGGTAGCTCACCGCGGTCTCGCCGTGGCCGCGCGCCTGCAGGTCGGCGACGATAGCGGCGAACCCGTCCTTCGCCGAGCGGCCGGTGTATGGCCCGCTGTTGACCATCACCTCGTCCTCGGAGTGCGCGACGAACGCCGCGCCCCCGTCCGTACCCGCAGCCACGGTCTCCGCCACCCGCGCCGCCTCGGTTGGGTCGGCCGGTGCGATGACCTGGCGGATGGGCAGCCCGAAGTTCACGGCGAACGCGTAGTCGCGCTCGTCGTGCGCCGGGACGGCCATGATCGCCCCGGTCCCGTAGCCCTGGAGCACGTAGTCCGCGATCCAGATCGGGATGCGCTGGCCGTTCACCGGGTTGACCGCGTCCGCGCCGAGCGGCACGCCCGTCTTCTCGCGATCCGTGGCGAGCCGGTCGATCTCGGACTTCCGGCGCGCCTCGTACTGGTAGCGTTCGACCGCCTCGCGCTGCCCGGGGTGCGTCAGCCTCGGGACGAGCGGGTGCTCGGGCGCGAGCACCATGAACGTCGCCCCGAAGAGCGTGTCCGGCCGCGTGGTGAACACGCGCAGCTCGTCGCCGCCGGGCTGGTACTGGTCGGGGGCGACCGTGAAGGCGACTTCCGCGCCCTCCGACCGCCCGATCCAGTTGGTCTGCATGACGCGCACCGGCTCGGGCCAGTCAATCCCGTCGAAGCGCAGCAGTTCGTCGGCGTACTTCGTGATGCGGAAGAACCACTGCTCCAGGTCGCGCTTGATCACCGGCGTGCCGCAGCGCCAGCAGTGGCGGTCGGCGCCCTCGACCTGCTCGCGCGCCAGCACGACCTGGTCCCTGGGGCACCAGTCCACCGGGGCCATGGCGCGGTAGGCGAGCCCGGCCTCCAGGAACTTCAGGAAGATCCACTGGTTCCAGCGGTAGTACTCGGGCTCGCACGTGACGACCTGGGCCGCCCAGTCGAACGTGGCGCCCATCGAGCGCAGCTGGCGGCGCATGTTCTCGATGTTGCGCATCGTCCAGTCGGCGGGATGGATGCCGTGCTGGATCGCCGCGTTCTCCGCCGGCAGCCCGAACGCGTCGAACCCGATGGGGAAGAAGACGTTCAGCCCGTTCATGCGGCGGTAGCGCGCGATCGCGTCGGTGGGCGTCTTGATGTACCAGTGTCCGATGTGCAGGTCGCCGGAGGGGTACGGGTACATGGTCAGCAGGTAGTAACGCGGGCGCGATCGATCGTGCAGGTCGGTCCGGTGGAGCCCGAGCTCGGCCCACCGCTCCTGCCAGCGCGGCTCGATGGCCGCGGGGTCGTAGCGGTCGATGTGGATCCGGTCGGTCACCATCGCGATCCCAGCTTCCTGCCCTCGTGTGGCCGCGGGACGCGTCGCGGCCCTGTCGGTTCGAACCGCTTCCGGTCCCGTCGCGAGCGCCGGCACGCGGCGCCGCCGCGGGACCCCCTGCTAGTTCGAACCCCTCGCCGCTCCGGCGAGGGGTCGTTGGTCGGCGCTCGATGGAGGTGGTGGAGCTACAGGGATTCGAACCCTGGACCTCCTGCATGCCATGCAGGCGCTCTCCCAGCTGAGCTATAGCCCCATCAGAGCCGCGACAGTGTAGCACGGGGAACCTGGCGGTCGGCGGGGTCCAACCGGCGCCGTGCACCACCCTGCCGACCTCGTTTCGCGCTCCCGGTCGCGGATCATGGGACCATGGAGCTCCAGCGCATGGTCACCTACACCTGATTCATACCCGCGGATGACGCCCCGGCCCATCCGGCGGCGATACGGAGGTCACACCCCATGGTCTTCGGGCGATTCCTGCACCCAGCCCTCGCGCCGCGCCCGGACGCGCCGGCGGAGGAGGACACCGAGGCGGTCCGGCGGATCGTCGCCCAGCTCGAATCGCTCCCGCCAGAGCAGGCCGCCCACCTGGCCGGGTTCGCCTACATCCTGGCCCGTGTGGCCGCCGCCGACA
>JAJYDP010000054.1 GCA_021777365.1 Chloroflexota bacterium
TCCGGGCCGTGCAGCAGCCGCCCGCCGGCCAGGATCGCCCCGCCGATGCCGGTGGAGACCGTCAGGTAGACCGCGTCCGTGGCTCCCCGCGCTGCCCCGAAGGCGAGCTCGCCGAGCAGGGCGACGTTGGTGTCCCGGTCGAGGAAGGCCGGCACGTCCAGCCGTCGCGCGAGCTCGGCCGCGATCGGGACGTCGCGGAACGAAGGGTGGGCATTGGGCGGATCGAGGATGACGCCCGCGAACGGGTCCACCGGGCCGATGGCCGAGATGCCGATCGCCGGCGGGGCGAGAAGGGCAGCCGGTGCTGCCGGTCCGACCGGGCGCGACTTCACCTGCCGGAGCAGCGCCTCGGCCGTGTCGAGCACCGCGGCGGAGCCGCGCTCAGTGGCGGAGGGCGCCTCGGCCCGTGCCAGGATCGCGCCGTCCGGGGCCACGAGCGCAGCCCGCAGCCGGCTCGCACCCAGGTCGAGCGCGAGCACCGGTCGGTCGGCCTGGACGCCCCCCGGTGCATCCGCCGTCGGGGGCCTGGTGGGCTGGTCGCGCTGCCCCATGTGTCGATTGTAGGGGCGTCCGATGCCGTGCCGGATGGTCGCCGAGGCACCGCGCGCCGCACTGGGGGTCGCGCCGGGCGCCGGTGGTCGCGCCGGACGGCACTGGCCGGCGCCGTCCACGACCGGCACAATAGCCGCGCGTCGGGGGGTGCGAATTGTCCGGGCCGGGCTGGAGACTGCTCGCCGGGGCGAGCGGGCTGCTGGCGGCGCTCGTCGCCGTGCAGGCCTGCGGAGACGCGCTGTCCGACGATTCGCCGTCGGACGCCCCGCCCGCGTTGCCGGCGCCCACCGTGCTCCTGCTGCCGTCGCCGTCGGTCGTCGGCACGGTCTCCGTCGAGGAGGCCCTCGCACGCAGGCGCTCGGTCCGAGCGTTCGACCCCCGGCCCCTGGCGATCGCCCAGGTGGGGCAGCTGCTCTGGGCGGCGCAGGGCATCACGGACCCGCAGGGCCGGCGCACCAGTCCGTCGGCTGGAGCGCTGTACCCGCTCGAGGTCTACGCGATCACCCGGGATGGGGTGTCCCGCTACGTCGCCGCGGAGCATGCGCTGGCACCGGTTCGCGACGGCGACCTGCGGCCGGCGCTCGAGGCGGCCGCGCTCGACCAGGCCGCCGTGGGCGACGCGCCGCTGGTGATCGCGATCGTCGGCGTGCCCTCCCGGACGGCCGCGCGGTACGGGCCCGAGCGGGCGACCAGGTACGTGCAGCTGGAGGCCGGCCACGCCGCGCAGAACATCCTGCTGCAGGCGGTGGCCCTGGCGCTGGGCGCGGTCCCGGTCGGTGCCTTCGACGACACACGCGTCGCGGCGGTCCTCGGGCTGCCGCCCGACCAGGTGCCCCTGTACCTGGTCCCGGTGGGGTTCCCGGCGGCCGGCGATGAACCGTCCGCCTCTCCGGCCGGGTCGGGCACTCCCGTCGGCCGATCGGTCGGGCGCCCTGACAGCCCCACCCACCCTGCATGAGCGTGCGGTCCGATCCGCCGGCCCGCCTGCGGGCGATGCTCGCCCCCGCGATCCTGCCTGCCTACGCCTCAAGTGCCGCGCGGGTCCTGCGGCGCCGCGTGCTCGGAGCGCGGCGCTTCCCGGGCGACGGACCGGCCATCTGGCGGTCCGTCGTCGATGCGTGCTGGACCGGCGCGTATCTGGCCGCCAGCGCCGGTCACTTCCGGCAGTTCTGGACGCGCGATCTCGCCTTCTCCTCGCGCGCCATGGTCAGCCTCGGCTTCTCGGATCGACTGGAGGCGAGCCTCGCCTGGGCACTCGACGCGTGGGCGCGCACCGGCCGGGTCACCACCACGATCTTCGGAGGGCGGCGTGCGGCGGACGTCTTCGCGCCCGGTTGCGACTCTCTGCCGCTCCTGCTCCGGGCGCTGGAGGCAGGTGCCTGCGAGCGGCTCGTCGACCGGCACGGGCACTGGCTCGGCCGGGAAGTGGAACGGTACGCGAGGGAGGTGATCGATCCTCGGACCTGGCTGGTGCGGGCGGACCGGCGCTTCTCGTCGCATCGGGACACGGTACCGTCGGGTTCCAACTGCTACGCGAACACCATGCTGGCGGTCATGGACGGCGTCCTCCGGCGCACTGGCTGGTTCGCGAGCCCCGTCGCCCAGTCGGCCGGCGAGCGCCTGGTGGACCACTTCTGGCAGGGGGACCACTTCAGCGATCAGCCGGACGCCGACATCGCGACCGGGGACGCGAACGTCTTCCCGTTCTGGCTCGGCGCGGTTCCCGATTCCCTCGGGCTGGACCGTGCCCTCGCGGCGCTCGATGGTGCAGGCCTCACGCGGCCGCTGCCCCTGCGCTACGCCTCCCGACGAAACCGGCACGCCGAGGATCCGGTGCAGCGGCTCTTTGTGCCGGACTACCAAGGGACCAGCATCTGGTCGTCGCTGGGCGCCATCTACCTCCAGATCCAGGCGCGGGTCGATCCGGGTGCGGCACGCGCCGGCCTGGCTGCCTACGCCCGCCTGTCCGAGCGGGATGGCACCCTGCGCGAGGTTTACACGGAGACCCTGAAACCGTATCGCGGCCGCCTGGGCATCTTCCTGGCGGACGAAGGGATGCTCTGGGCCGCGATCCTGCTCGAGACGGACCTCGTCCTCGGCAACCCCGCGGCTTCGGGGACTCGGACGCTGCCCGGGAACGGGGCGGGCGTCCCGCACCGCGCTCCCCTGCCGGTGTGACGCGGTCCCCCGACCGACCCACCACCTACAGCGCGCGCTCGAGGATCCCGGCGAGCTCGCCGGGTGTGAGCGCGACCGGGTTCGCGCGCATGCTGCTCGCGCGCGACGCGGCCTCCACGAGGGCGGGAACGTCGTCATGGGAGATGCCGTAGCGGGCGAGCGGCGGGACGTCGAGCGACGCGATGAGGTCGTGGAGCCACGCCGCGCCGTCCGGAGCGGTGGCGTCCTGCCGGCCGGTGAGCAGCCGCGCGACCTCCTCGTACCGCGCGAGCGTCGCGCCACCCGGCTGTCGCTCGTGGAGCGCGCGCACGTTGGCCTCGACGACGACCGGGACCAGCACGCCGCACACGGCGCCGTGCGGAGCGGCGAAGGCACCCCCGATGACGGAGGCGAACCCGTGGACGGCCCCGAGGCCGGCGTTGGCCAGGGCGAGGCCGCCCAGCAGCGCTGCCAGGGCCATCTCCTCGCGCGCGGCCCGCTGTCCGGCGGAGAGCACGCGGGAGTCGGCCGCGTCACAGGCGAGCGGGAGCGCGCGCGACGCGCGGGCGATCCCCTCGCGACAGAGGGCGTCGGCCAGCGGGTTCGCCCGGGACGAGGTGAACGGCTCGATCAGCTGGGTGAGCGCGTCGAGGCCGGTGCTGGCGGTCTGGGCCGGGGGCAGTCCGTACGTCAGCTCCGGGTCGACCAGCGCGATCCGCGGCAGCAGCTGGGGGCCGCGCAGGCTGACCTTCACGCGGTGCCCGGTCGCGGTGAGCACGGCGTTCCGGGTCACCTCGCTGCCGGTACCCGCGGTGGTCGGGATCGCCACGCACGGGACGGCGACACCCCGGAGTGGACGCCCCTCCCCGATCACCTCGAGATGCTCGAGGAGCGTGCCGCCATCGCCCAGCATCGCCGCGATGGCCTTGGCGGTGTCCAGCGCGCTGCCGCCACCGAACCCGACGACCACGTCGCAGCCTTCGGCCCGGGCGTGCCGGATGCCGTCCTCGACCAGGTCCACCGTCGGCTCGCCGGGAACCCTCATGTCCACCCACGCGACGTCCGCGGCGTCGAGGAGATCCCGCAGGACGCGTGCTCGTCCCGACGACGCGCCCGTCACCAGGAGCGCGCGGCGCCCCATCCCGGCCACGATGTCCCCGGCCCGGGCGACCGTGCCGGGGCCGAACAGGATGCGGCCGGCCGTCGCGAACTCGAACTGCACGGGAAGAGCGTAGCGCGGGCAGATCCGGCGACGCGCAACCGGCGATCCTGCGCCGGGATCCGCCCGACCCGACGGATGACCGCCCCGGTCACAGCACGTCGCCAGGGGACCGCGTCCCGGATGGGACGTTCGGACCTGCGCGCGATGCTGCCGGCCTCCTATGCTGCCCGGCGTGCCAGCGGTCAGCTCCCAGGTCCGACTCGCCCTCGACGCCCTCCGGGCGGTCGGGAGGGATCCATCCCCGCTGCCGGTCGAACGTCTGGCGTCCGCGCTGATGGTGCCGGCGGACCGCCTGCTCGAGGTGCTCGGGCCGCTCCAGCACGCGGGATGGGTGCACCGTGAAGCCGGCGCCGGCGACACGGTGCGGTACCTGCGCCCGGTGCCGCCGCCCACGCTGCAGGAGGTGATCGAGGCGATCGAGGGGAGCACGCCGGTCGACGACTGCGTGCTCAACCCCGGAGTGCCCTGCGGCGGCCTTCGAAGCGCGCCGGTCTGCGCCGGTCACCGGACCTGGACCGACCAGCTCACCGCAAGCGCGCTTGCCGTGGGCGGGCTGATCGGCACCGGCGAGTGGAGGCGATCGATGCCTGCGTCGCGCGACGTGCACCTCGGATCCGACCGGCTCGAGCCTCGTTCGGTGGCCGACCCTCGTCCGGCCGACCCTCGTCCGGCCGACCCTCGTCCGGCCGACCCTCGTCCGGCCGACCCTCGTCCGGCCGACCCTCGTCCGGCCGACCCCGCGGGGCCGGCGGTCGAGGCGACCGCGCTTCGCGCCGACGCGGCCGGCGCAGGCGCGGCCGAGGATGCGCCGTGCTGACCCGACGCCAGTTCCTCGCCTCCGGCGCACGTGCCAGCGCCGCCGCGCTGGCGGCCGCGGCGCTGGCCGGCTGCTCTTCGGAGGCATCCCGGACGAGGGTCCGGGCCGAACCGACGGCGACCCCTGCCGCCCCGGCGAGCCCCCAGGCGCCGGCGGCATCAGCGTCGCCCGCTGCCGCCCCGGATCCGTCCGAGGTCCCGGCGCTGCTGACCCGCCGCGCCGCCTACCCGGTGGCCCGCGAGGCGGCACGAACCGGCACGGACGCCTGGTACGCCGGGGTCTTCGGTGACCCGGCGGCCGAGGGCTACCTCTCGCGTGTCTCGGTGACACCCGGCGAGCAGATCACGCTGCAGGTGGCCTCGGCCGTCCCCGCGGTCGACGTCGACTGGTACCGCCTGGGCTGGTACGGCGGTTCCGGGGGGCGCCTGGTGCGACACGATACCGGCGTCCGCGCAGGGCCGGTGGCGCGATCGGCACCAGACCCGCGCACGGGCCTCGTCGAGGCGGGCTGGGCCCCGTCCCTGGCGCTGGCACCGGATCCCGACTGGACCAGCGGGCTCTATCTCGCGGTGCTGCGCCCCGATCGGGGCGACGCGGGCTACGTGCCGTTCGTGGTGCGGCCCCCGGCAGACACCGCGTCGACCGGCGGGCCCGCCCCGGTCCTCTTCGTGCACGCCGCCACCACCTGGCAGGCCTACAACGGCTGGGGCGGCAAGAGCCTGTACAACTACAACTCGTCGGGGATCACGATGCCGGTCGGCACGACCCGCGCCGTCGAGGTCAGCTTCGACCGGCCGTACCTGCTGCAGCAGGGCGCCGGACTCCTCTTCTTCTGGGAGCTGCAGTTCGTCCGCTGGCAGGAGCGCCAGCTGCGGGACGTGGAGTACATCGCCGACGTCGACCTCGTGCTGCACCCGGAGCTGCTGGCGGGCCGGAAGCTGCTGATCTTCGCGGGCCACCACGAATACTGGTCGCGCGGCATGCGCGACGCGCTCGCGGGTGCCATCGATGCCGGCACCAGCGTCCTCTTCCTCTCGGCCAACGAGTGCTACCAGCAGGTCCGTTTCGAGGACGCGCCGCTCGGTCCCGCCCGACGCGTGGTGTGCTACAAGTCCGCGGCCGCCGACCCCGCTGCCGCGAGCGACCCGTCGCTCACCAGCGTGCCGTGGCGGGCGGCGCCGCTGCGCGAGCCCGAGGCAACCCTGGTCGGCCAGATGTACGCGCACGTGGTGGAACAGCCTGCCGACTGGCGGGTGGAGCGCGCCGACCACTGGCTGTACGAGGGGACCGGCCTCCACGATGGGGACCGGCTGACCAACCTGGTGGGCCAGGAGTACGACACGTTCTTCCCGCAGTACGCGCCGCCGGGGACCATCCTGCTGGCCCGCAGCCCGGTGCAGCCGAATTGCGTGGACCCGTCGATCCCCCCGCTCCACACGGCCACCATGTACCGCGCGCCCTCCGGCGCCACCGTGTTCGCCGCGGGCACCTACCAGTGGTCGTGGGCGCTCGACGCCATCGGGGCACGCACGTACGCGGGCGTGCGGACGCCGCTCGACCGGCGGGTCGCCATCATGACGGCCAACCTCCTCAACCGCCTGGGCGACGGGGTCGCCTGAACCGCGTCCCCGACGCGTCAGTCCTCGTCGAGCCGCGCAGCCAGCGTCGCCGCGGCCCGCCGGAGGCCACGCACCCGGTGTCCCGCCGCCTCGTCCGGCCCGGTGACGCCCGCGTGCGGGGCTGCGTCGAACCGCTCGATCTCGTCGACCAGCCAGAGGAAGAGGGCCATGTCGTCGGCGGCGCTCACGGGCTGCGAGGAGCCTGGATCGGTCGCCGGGAGATCCGGGTGCCGAGGCGACGCGGACGTGGCCGGGGCCTCGACCGCCGACACGCTACCGGGCGCCGCTGCCGGCCGCGGCGGGAACCGGCCCGCCCGCGGGCGGGCCGTCGAGACGCCACTCCAGGAGCCCCCCGTGGGGGGCCTGGTACCCACACCCTGTGCAGGTCCAGCGCAGAGGGCCGGGTGCCGCCGCGCGTGCGAGCCGCAGCTCACCTTTGGACCCCGGTGCGGCCACCAGCACGTCGCGCACCCAGACCCGGCCCGCGCAGCGCGGGCAGTCAATGGTTGTCACGGCGGAGACTATCCACCAACGAAACGCGCGCGGCGACGGATGGATGGCCCGTTCGTACCTGCTCGGAAGGGTGGGCCGCGGCGGGACCCTCGGAAGATGCCGACCGGCGCTCCGCCGTTGGGGTCGGGTGGCAGGTACGACGGCGACCCGGTCCCGGCGATCATGGGTCGCGTCGCGAAGGACGCCGCCGCACCGGCCGCGGTCCGGGCTGCCGTGGCGGGGCTCGGCTCACGTCCGAGCGAGTCCCCGGGCTGCGAGGCAACGCTCCCGCGCACTTTGCGACGGAAGGAGCCGGTTCGTGACCTCCAGCCAGGCGACCCCCACGCCCTCGGTACTCTCGTCGTCCGTTCCACGCCAGACGAAGCTCGTCTGCACGATCGGCCCGGCCAGCGCGGGTCGACTCCACGAGCTGATCGAGGCCGGACTCGACGTCGCGCGGGTCAACTTCTCCCACGGCACCACGGATGAATGGGCAGCCTCCGTCTCGGCGGTGCGTCGCGCCGCCGAGGAGACCGGCCGCCCCGTCGCCGTTCTCGCGGACCTGGGCGGTCCGAAGATCCGTCTCGGGATGCTGGAGGCCGGTGCCGCGGAGCTCCGGGAGGGATCGAGGTTCACGTTGCACTCGACCCGACGGGCTGGCGATGCCACCGGGGCCGCGGTCTCGTACCGTGGCCTGCCGAAGGACCTGCGGGCCGGCGACCGGGTCCTCCTCGCCGACGGCACGGCAGAGCTGCGGGTGGTCGAGACCGCCGCGGACCGCGTCGAGACCATAGTCGTGCGGGGCGGGCTCGTGCGCTCGGAGGCGGGGGTCAATGTCCCCTCCGAGCACCTCTCGCTGCCGGGACTGACCGCCAAGGATCGCCGGGACGCAGGCGTGGCCGTGGATCTCGGTGTCGACTTCATCGGCCAGTCGTTCGTGCGGGGCGCCGCCGACGTGCGCGCCCTCCGCCGGCTGCTGGGACCCGGCGGACCCCTCATCGTGGCCAAGATCGAGACGGGTGCCGCGATCGCGGCGATCGACGGGATCCTCGAGGTCGCCGATGCGGTGATGGTCGCGCGGGGGGATCTCGGCGTGGAGGTCCCCTTCGAGGATGTTCCCCTCCTGCAGAAGATGCTGGTGCACAAGGCGCTGGCGGTCGGTCGCCCCTCGATCGTGGCCACCCAGATGCTCGAGTCGATGATCGGGGCGCCGCGGCCCACTCGGGCCGAGGCGAGCGACGTAGCCAACGCGGTCCTCGACGGCGCCGACGCGGTGATGCTCTCGGCCGAGACCGCGATCGGCGAGTACCCCGTGGAGGCTGCGCGCGCAGCCGTCCGGATCGTGGACGCCGTGGAGCGACGGTCCCTCCCGGAGATCCCGGGTGCGCGGACCCCCGTCCGGGCAGAGCGCGGGCTGCCGGGCCATCCCGCCGGGGAGGACCGCGTTCCTCGGGGAGCCGTGGGGCTCGACGCGGCCGAGCCGATCATCTGGGCGGCGGCGGCGCTCGCGCAGCGCGAGGCGGGCGTGCGCGCGATCGCGACCTTCACGCGGTCCGGACTCTCGGCCGAGCTGCTGTCCGCCCTGCGCCCGGGCATCCCGATCGTGGCCATGTCGCCCGACCCGGGCTGCCTGCGCCGGCTCGCGCTGTGGCGCGGCGTGGTGCCCCGGCCCGCCGGCGATGCCGCCGGGACCGACGAGATCATCGCGCTCATCGACCGCGAGCTCCAGGCGCTGCCGTTCCTGCAGAGCGACGACCTGGTGCTCGTGGTCGCGTCATCGACGTCGGGGGTGCCCGGGTCCAACCTGCTCGCCCTTCACCGACTGCGCTGATCGCCGGTCGTCGGCCGGCGCATCGCGGGGCGACGCACGGCAGATCCGGGCGAACCCCGGCACGGGCAGTCCCTGCCGATCGTGACGGGTCAGAATCGGGGCGGGGACCCAGTCGGCGCAGACAGGACGGTGGCAGCGGTGAACGTGCCTGGACTTCGACGGGATCGGATCGCGGCCGTGCAGGCGCGCATGCGCGAGGAGGGTCTCGCGGCCATCGTGGTGATGAACCACGACGACTACCGCTACCTCTTCGGCCAGGACCGCTCGCAACCGCGGGCGATCCTCCCGGCCGAGGGGCCGCCCGAGCTGATCGCCTTCAGCGCCGAGGAGCCCGAGCTCCGGGCCGCCTTCCCGGACGGCGAGGTCCGCGTCTTCGCCTCCGTCGGCGGCCAGATCCACGACGTGGTCGACCGGCTCCGCGCGCTCGTCGCCCGGCAGCCGGCGTCTCCGGATGGCGGGCGCCCGAAGGTGGGGATGCAGCTCTGGTTCGAGACCCCCGTCTTCCTCGTCGACCTCTTCCGCCGCGTCAACCCGGAGGTCGACCTGGTCTCGTCCGACCCGGTGATGGATCCCGTGCGGGCGGTGAAGGATCCCGGGGAGATCGCGCTGATGCGCGAGGCGCAGCGCATCGCCGGCCTCGGCATGGACCGTGCCCGGGAGCTGCTGCGGCCCGGCGTGCGGGCGCGCGACGTGGCCACCGAGGCGCTGTACGTCATGCAGCGGGCAGGCGCCGAGGGGACCAGCACGCCCGTCTACGTCAACGTCGGTCCCGACACCTGCATGCTCCACGGGCGCCAGAGCCCCGCACCGCTCGAGGCCGGCCATCTCGTGATCGTCGACCTGACGCCGCGGGTGGACGGCTACTGCGCGAACCTGGCCCGGACGTTCGTGCTGGGCAAGCCCGATGAGGGGCAGGCGGCCCTGCTCGACGCGTATGCCGGGATCGTGGCCACGGTCCCCGGGGCGCTGCGCCCCGGCGTCACCGTCGCGGAGCTGGACCGCCTCGCCCGCGAGGTGTGTGCTCGCCATGGCCTCGAGCGCTACCAGGTGCAGGGGCTGGGCCACGGCATCGGGCTGCGGTTCGAGGAGCGGCCCGCGCCCACGATCATCCCCCAGCACCGCAGCGTGCCGCTGGCGGAGGGGATGACCGTCACGATCGGCCACCCGGTGCTGGCCGTCCCCGGCGTCGGCGGCGCGCGCTTCGAGGACGTCTACCGGGTGACGGCCGCTGGCGGTGAGCTCCTCGCGCCCCATCCCATCGACCCCGTGATCTGATCGACCGCCCCGCCATCCCGGCCGGCAGGGGTCCGGGCCGCGCCGCGTCGGTCGGCAGGATCGGCCGGACCGCTCCCCGGCACGGACCCCGCGGCATGCCGCCCGGTCCGCATGGTCACCGAGGCCGATCGGGATGCGGGCTCCGTCCTTCAGAACCGCGCGACCACGACGGCCAGGACGAGGGCCAGCGAGGCCCCGATCTCCACCATCCCCAGGTGGACCGGTCGCAGCCGGTGCGGCCCGTCCGCCAGCCGGTCCTGCAGCAGCGGCAGCCCGACCGCGCGCGCGGCCAGTGCCAGGGCGAGGACAGCGTAGGCCGCCGGCAGGAACAGGGCCGCCACCACCACGGCCACGGCGTGGTAACCGGCCGAGAGGGCCCGGAAGCCCCGGTCGCCCCGGGCGCGGATCATCGAGCGCACCACCAGCACCGAGCTCACCAGGTACCCGCCGGCGACCAGGACCGCGCGCGCCACCGTCGGCGGATCGAACGCGCCGGCGACCAGCGCCGCTGCGGGCACGAGGACGAGTGCCTGGGCGACCTGCGCCAGGCTGGCGACCAGGCTGCGCGGATGCCCGGCGACCGACGCCCCGAGCGCAACCACGGCGGCCGCGGCGGCGACTGCGGCCAGCAGGGCGAGCCCGGGCGCGACCGCGAGGAGCGCGACCCCGGCGACCGCGAAACAGCCCCCGAACACGGCGGCCGGCTCGAGGTAGGCGCGGCGCCGCGCCCTGGTCCAGTCGAGCAGCGCGCTCGAGGCGAGGTAGGCGCTCACCGCCGCCACCGCGAGCACACCCTGCCACGGGCCTGGTCGGCTGGCGACGACGCCGAGGACGAAGGGGATCGCCAGCATCGCCCACGCCCCGTGCTGGCGTGGCACCCAGCGCACCCGGTCGCGCGGCCGGTCGGGCGCGGACAGCGTCGCCGCCTTCACGGCTCGGCGTACGCCGGGACGCTCACGCCTGGCCGCCCACGCCGGGGGCTCACGCCGGGAGTCCGCGGTGTCCGACGCCGACCGCCGGCGCGTGCGAGTCGGGCAACTGCCCGCGCGCGTTCCACCGGTGCAGCCACCAGACGACGGGGAACGCCAGCACCACGAGGACCGCGAACGGCAGGAACCCGCGCGCGTACGCGGCCGGACCGCCGACGAGCCCGGTGCCGAGCCCCATCAGCGGCGGAACGACGAACCCTCCCAGCGCACCGAGTCCGCCGACCCATCCGGAGGCCCCGCCCACGGCGTCGGGGACGTACGAGGGAAGCAGCTTGAAGACGATGGCGTTCTGCAGGCCCATCCCGAGCCCGACGGCGATGGTCGCGGCGAGGGAGAGCCAGAACACGTCCGAGAACGCCAGCACCAGCGTGCCGAACAGGATGAGCAGGAAGTTCAGCGAGAGGGCATGGCGGATCGGCAGCCGGTCCGAGAAGAGCCCGCCGGGGACGCGCACGAGCGCGCTGATGAGCGAGAAGGTCGCCGCCAGGACGCCCGCGTCGCGCAGCGTGGAGCCGTACATGGCGTGCCAGTAGGTGGGGAGCCACGACGTGAACGCCAGGAAGCCACCGAAGGACAGGAAGTAGAAGAAGACCAGCGCCCAGGTCGCCGGGACCGACGCGGCATGCCGCAGGCCCGCGACCGCGCTCCCGCTGGGCCGGAGCTCGCTCCCGCCGAGTTCGACAAGCCGCGCCACATCGGCGGAGTCGCCGCGGGCACGGAGCTGGAACCAGGGGGCATCGCGGACGGTGAGCCCGTACACGATCGTGATCGCCAGCAGGATGGCGAACCAGATGCCGTACGCACCGAGCATGCCGATCGATCCGACCACGATGGGGAGCACCATGGTGGAGAGCCCGGGGCTCGTGTTGCCCAGCCCCGCGTACGCGCCGAGCGCACCGCCCTGGTCGCGCTTCGGGAACCAGTAGGAGACCTGCCCGATCCCCACCGAGAAGGTGGCGATCCCGCAGCCGATCAGCGCACCGAGGAGGAGCAGCAGCCAGTAGGTGCCGGCCATCCGGTCGGGATACGCGCTGGCGAGCAGCAGCAGCAGCCCCACGACCCCAGCGTTGGCGAGGGCCAGCAGGATGAGAAACGGCCGCCGGCCGCCGTACCGATCGACCGCAGCCCCGAACGGGATCCGCAGGAGCGACCCGGTCAGCGAGGGGATGGCCGCCAGGATCCCGGCCTCCAGCGGGTTCAGCCCGAGCAGGTCGGTGAACTTCGGGACCATCGGCCCGAAGATCGAGACCCCGGCGAATCCGCCGAAGAAGCCGAGGGTCGCCAGCCACAGCGCCTGCGACCGGCTGCCGCGGATGGGGGTCCCGGCCGATCCCGGGCCGGGACCCGCGGGGTCGGGCGATGCGCCGCTCCGACCCGGGTCGGATCCTGTCGACCCTCCGGCTGCGCGGTCCGGTGACGTCATCTGTCCTGCGCTCCTGGGACGCGCATCGCACCCACCACCGCGGTGGTTGTGATGATTATAATCACATCTATGTGCGGAGCCGCGAAATGAGCGAGGGGCAGCCGCCCCAGGTGCTGTCGGCCGAGAGCCGGGTCGAACTGCTGGACGCGCTGCGCGTTGCGGCGCGTCCCGTATCGGTCGCCGAGGCCGCTGCCCTGCTCGGCCTGCATCCCAGCACGGCCCGATTCCACCTGGGGCTGCTCGCGTCCGCCGGGCTGGTGGATCGGCAGACGGAACACCTCGGGACCGCGGGCCGGCCGCGCATCCGCTACGTCGCGCGAACCGCCACCGGTGCACGCGCCGGCTCGGCAGGGGGCGGCGCACCGGTGGGTGCCGGCGCACCGCTGGGTGCCGGCGTGCCGGCGGGGAGCACCGCAGCGACGGGAGCCGGCATGTCGGAGGGAGCCGCCGCGCCCGTCCCGGGGCCGTCCACGGAGGAGAGCTACCGGCGCCTGGCCGACGTGCTCGCAGGACAGCTCTCCGGCCTGGCCGATCCGGCCGGCGCCGCGCGGGAGGCGGGCCGGCGCTGGGTGGGGGCGCTGGACGACGCGCCCGGGACGCCCGGACGGCCGCTCTCGCCGGTCGATGCGCTGGATACCGTCGCGGGCCTGATGGACCGGCTCGGCTTTGCCCCGGACCGCCCGGTCGCGGGCGATCGGCTGCTGCTGCGCCGCTGCCCGTTCGAGGCCGTGGCCCGCGACCACCGTGCGGTGGTCTGCGGCGTCCACGCCGGGATGCTCGAGCAGACCTTAGCCCGCCTCGGGGACACGGTGCGCGTCGACGGTCTCGAACCCTTCGCCAGCAGCGATCCGCTCCTCTGCGTCGTCCGGCTGCGGCGGATGGAAGCCGGGGGAACCGGTCCCGGCTCGCCCGCAACCGCGGCAGTCGGTGCCGCGGCGAACAGTGCCGCAGCGACAGGTGCAGCGGCCGTCGCGCGGGCGCGCGCTCCGCGGGACAATACCGCCATCGCGGCCACGCACCGGCGTCCCCCGCGCGCCGCGCCACGAGGCACGGGCGATGACTGAGCGGCACGTCGAGCCGGGAGCGGATCCCCTGGTCCGGGCACTGCTGCGCACCCGCCGCCTCCTGCAGCCCGACGCGGTGTCGCCGGACCTGCGCACGATCACGCGACAGGGCGGGCGTGACGCCGACG
>JAJYDP010000055.1 GCA_021777365.1 Chloroflexota bacterium
GGCGAGCGCCGCCAACCGCGTCGACGTGGTCTTCCAGGGCGGGATCGGCGGGATCTACGTGGAGTGAGGCCGGACGGGATTCCGGTCCTCAGCCCCCGTAGCGCCAGCAGTCGGGCAGGTGGTCGTCGACCATCCCGACGCTCTGCATGAAGGCATAGACGATCGTGGGCCCGACGAACCGGAACCCGCGCTCCCGCAGCTCCCGCGAGAGGCGCAGCGCCAGGGGATCGGTGGAGGGGACGTCGCCCCGCGTTGCGGTCGGAGGCAGCCGACGTGGCGGTCCGTCCAGCTGGTCCCAGAGCCACCCGTCGAATGAGCCGGCCTCTCGGGCGATCGCCACCACGCCACGCGCGTTCGCCACGGTGGCCTCGATCTTGGCGCGGTTGCGCACGATCGCCGCGTCGGCCAGCAGCCGCCCGACGTCCGTCGGGGTGAACGCTGCCACCGTCGCCGGGTCGAACCCGGCGAACGCCCGGCGGAAGGCGTCGCGCCGGTGCAGGATCGTGGACCATGAGAGCCCGGCCTGGAACGACTCGAGCGCCAGCCGCTCGAAGAGCGCCGCGTCTCCGTGGGCCGGCACGCCCCACTCGTCGTCGTGGTAGGCCACCATCAGCGGGTCCCGCGGCTCCGTGCCGGGCGCCCACCAGCAGCGGGGGCGCAGGTCGGCGGCCGCCGACGGTTCGCCCTCCGCCCGCCGCTCGCCCACCGCCCGCCGTTCGCCGGCCGCCGGTGGTTCGCCGGCCGCTGATGCCGCCGGGCGGCGACCGCCGGTGGCGTCTCCCTCCGGCCTGGCGCGGACGGGCCGGCCCGTCATGCGACCGGGCCGCCGATGGAGACACCGACCGGCTCGACCGGGGCGCCGGTCTCCAGTCGGGCGAAGATGCCGCCGCGGGACCGGAAGTGCACCACGAGGCGCTCGTACTCGTCCTCGACCCAGCCGTAGTCGGGATGGTGCGCCTGCCAGGGCCGCAGGAAGATGATCCCGCGGACGCGCAGCTGCATCAGTTCCTTCAGGCACCCGAAGCAGGGCTGCAGGGTGGTGTAGACCCAGGCGTCGGCGAGGGCGACCCCGAACCGTGCGGCCGTGACCACCACGTTCTGCTCGGCGTGGACGCAGAGGCAGATGTCGTAGAGGCGGCCGGTCAGGCCCGCCGCGGGCGCGTCGTGACGCAGGGCGCAGCGCCGGCACCCGCGTTCGTCCTCCGTGCAGTTCGGGTAGCCGCTGGGGGTGCCGTTGTAGCCCATCCCCAGCACGCGGTCGTCGCGCACGGCCACCGCGCCCACGCGACTGCCCAGGCACTTGGCGCCGCTCTCCACCACGCCCGCGAGCCGCATGTAGAAGTCGTGCTTGGCCCACGCCCCATCCCCCGGCCGGACCACGGCGGGCGCCCCCGATGGCCCCGGTCCGCTCGTCGTCATCGCGTTCCTCCTGCCGACACCCGATCCTCGGCGACCAGTGTGGACGATGCGCCGGCCGGCCGTCCGGGTCGTCGACCACCCGCGTCGTCGACCCACCCGCGTCGCCGTCGGCCGCCCGCACCGTCTCGCCCTGCTGGCTTCCGGGTGTGCCGGCCTGCTAGAGTGCGGTCGCGATGAGCGAACACCTGCAGCCCAGCCGGGTCGCGATCGTCGGTGTCGGCAACGTCGGCGCCACCTTCGCCTACACGCTCCTGCTGAGCGGCCTGGCCACGGAGATCGTCCTGGTGGACGTCAACCGGCAGCGCGCCGAGGGCGAGGCGATGGATCTCGTCCACGGGGTACCCTTCGCGCCCCCGGCGCGCGTCTGGGCGGGCGACTACGACGACTGCGCCGGCGCGGCGGTGACGGTGATCACCGCGGGCGCCAACCAGCGGCCCGGCGAATCGCGCCTGGAGCTGTCACGCCGCAACACGACCATCTTCCGGCAGATCGTCCCGGCCGTGGCGCGGGCGAACCCGGACGGGATCATCCTGGTGGCCACCAACCCGGTGGACGTGCTGACCTACGAGACGTGGCGTCTCTCGGGCCTGCCGCCCGGGCGCGTGATCGGCTCGGGGACCATCCTGGACACGGCCCGCTTCCGGTACCTGCTGAGCGAGTACTTCACCGTGGACCCGCGCAGCGTCCACGCGTACATCATCGGCGAGCACGGCGACAGCGAGGTCCCGGTCTGGTCGCTGGCCAACATCGCCGGGATGCGGCTCCCGGCCTTCTGCGCCTCGCAGGGCCGGCCGTACGACCCGGCGGCCATGGACCAGATCTTCCGGCAGACCCGGGACGCGGCCTACGAGATCATCGAGCGGAAGGGCGCCACGTACTACGCGATCGGCGCCGGCCTGCTGCGGCTGGTCGAGGCGATCGTCCGCGACCAGCGGACCGTGCTGTCGGTCTCCAGCAGGATCGACGGCTATTACGGGCTGCGGGACGTCTCGTTCAGTCTCCCCACGGTGGTGGATCGCTCCGGCGTCGTCCAGCCGCTGCGCCTGGAGCTCGACGACGTCGAGCAGGAGGGCCTGCGGCGGTCGGCGGCCATCCTGCAGGAGACCATCCGCGAGGTCGAGCGCGCCTGACCGGCGCGGGTCGGTCGCCCTAGCGCGACGCGGACGGCGCGACCGACGCGGCCGCGGGGCCGGACCCGGAGGCGACCGGGGACGCCGATCCCGACGCGCCCGGGGTGGCGCTCGGTGCCGGAGCGGGCGTCGGGGCGGGGAGCCCATGCGCCATCCGGTCGATGGTGGTCGCGAGGACCGGGATCGTGGGCATGCTGCCGAGCAGCACCGTCTGCTTCGGACCGACGATGCGCAGCGACGGCGTCCCCTGGATGCCCACCGCCTCGCCCTCGGTGCGGCTCTCCTCGACCGCGGCGGCCACCGAGGGATCCTTGACGCAGGTCTCGAAGGCGGTGGCGTCGAGCTGCAGGTAGCGCGCCATCTGCGTCATGAGCGCGTCGCTGAACGTGCCCTGGTTCTCGCCGTTCTGGCTGGCGAAGAGCAGATCGTGGAAGCTCCAGAACTGTCCCTGCTTCCCGGCACAGCGCGCCGCGACCGCGGCCGTCAGCGACTCGGGCCCCAGGAAGGCGAAGTCGCGGAAGACCAGCCGGGCGGTGCCCGGCACCACGAACTCGCGCAGCAGCGTCGGTTCCAGGACGCGGGTGAAGAGGTCGCAGAAGGGGCACTGGAAATCGGCCCAGATCTCCACGACCACTGGCGCGGAGGCGCTGCCGGCCGATTCGGGGGCCGTGGCGGGCAGCACGGGGACCGAGCCGGCGCCCGACGACGCGCCGGGTGCCGCCGATCCGCCGGCGCCGGGCGCGCCCGGCGACGCCGAGGACGGACTGCCCGCCGGTGCGCCGGATGCGAGCGCCGGCGAGGGGGACGATCCGGCGGATCCCGTGCGAACGCTCAGCACGCCGGCCCCTGCCAGCGCCCCACCGGCAATCACCACGACCAGGGCGCCGACGAGTCCCGCGGCGAGATACCCCGGCAGCCTGCTGCGGTCCATCGATGCGCGCCCTCCTCCGGCGTCGCGGCCCGGATGGCCCGCGAAACCCGCGTCATGGTCGGCCGGATGGGGGCCGCCCGCGAGGGTCGGAGAGACCGGACGTCACGGGCCGAGTGGCGCCCATGTCCGCGGTGGCCGAGCGGCGCGCCCTATGCCCGCAGCAGCCAGTTCGCCACCCACCCCACCTGGCCGCCGGGCGTGCGGACCTCGTCCCACGTCCGGCCGGCACGATCGCGGGTCGAACGGACGACCCGCAGCGACGTCCCGGGCGCGAGGACGGCCAGGGGACGGCCCGCCGTGGTCGGGGCCGCGCGCAGGATGGCCGCGGTGGCGGGATGGCGAAGGAGCACGCGCGGCTTCGAGGTGCTCCGCGTTGCCGTGGATCCCTTGGACGTGCCGGTTCGCGTCGCTGGCTTCGCCGTCCTCGAGGTCGACGCCAGCGTCACGACGCGCGTGTCCAGGTGCGTGTGCAGGAAGGCGGTGAAGGGCGTGGTGAGGGCGTAGACGCCGGTGACCCGCACGCCCTGCACCAGGGCGCTCACCACGCGGCCGTGGCCGAGGTAGATCCCGATGTGCGAGCCGTCACCGTAGACGACGAGATCGCCGGGCTCCCCGCCGGTCCGGCTCGCGAGCCCCCGCGCGCGGAAGATGGCGTACTGCTCGTAGGCACTGTGGGAGCCATCGATCATCCAGGCGATGCCGTTGTCGGCGAACACCCGGTACACCAGGCCGGAGCAGTCGAACGCCCACGGACCCGCGCTGCCCCAGACGTACGGGGCGCCGACGTGCCGCAGTGCATCGGCGATGACCAGGTCGGCGAGCGTGGTCGTGACGGGGTGGGAGGAGGGGCTCGTCGGTCGCGCGGGCGTCGCCTGGGAAGCGGCGGAGCCGCTGGGTGACGCGGCCGTGGATCCAGCCGCGGGCGTGGATCCCGACGAGGGCGCGGTGCCGGGTGCGGGGGAAGCAGAGGGAGACGAATCCGAGGGGGATGAGCCGGAGGGGGACGTGCCCGAGGGAGCTGTCGCGGTGGTCGACGTGGTGGTGGCCGGCGATGCAGGCTGGGTGGTGGTCGGCGTCGCGGCCGCGGCCGATGGGGGAGAGGCGGCGGCGGTGAACAGGAACGAGGCGGATGCGAGGGTCGCCATCAGGGCGACCCGAAGACGTGAGGTCGTTCGCACGATCCCTCCGATCTACCAGGACATCGCCTTGTCACGGGCGATGGCGGTGGGACGAGCCGCGCACGGGCAGACCGGGCGTGCAGACACCGGAAGGAGGGCACGGACCACGTGGGAACCGACCGCCGGCAGTGGACGGTAGGGGGGACGACGACGACACGAGGTCAGCCGTGGGGGCGGCGATCTTCGGTTGTCGTGGCTCCTGCTGCGGCGTTCCTTCCGGGCGGGCCAGACGGTACTACGGATGGGACCGATCCGCTCGCCGGGCGGGCCCGGGCACCGGGGGTCAGGTGCGGGCGACCCGGCCGACCGCCACCGCACGCCGATGTGTCATGCCCAGGCGACCCACCAGACCCGCCAGAGCGCGGCCGGGTCTGACAGGGGATCGCCGTGCACCAGCGCCACGTCGGCCGGCCCGCCCTCGCGGATGGTGCCCGCATCCGGGACCCCCAGCAGCTCGCCGCCACGCCACGTGGCGGCACCGAGCGCCTCCCAGGGCTCGAACCCGGCCTCGACGAGCGACTCGACCTCCCACGCCAGCTGGTTGGCCCGCGTGGAGCCTCCGCCGAAGTCGGTGCCCGTCGCGATGGGGACGCCGGCAGCGTGGGCGGCACGCACGGACTCGATCGCTAGCTCGCGTCGCTCCAGGACCCGTCGCCGCCCCTCGTCCGAGGCGAACCGCGGCAGGCGGGTGGTGGCCCCGAAGGAGATCCACGAGCGGAAGACGGCGAGCGTCGAGACCAGGTACGTGCCCTGGCGGGCGAGCGCGGCGGCGAGGTCGGCGTTCAGCTCGAACCCGTGCTCGATGGCGTCGACGCCCGCCTCGGCGCAGACCCGGGAGCCGTCGAGTCGGGACGAATGCGCGGTAACCCGCGCGCCGCGCGCATGGACTGCCTCCACCACGCGGCGCACCTCTGCGGCGGACCAGGGCGGCACCGCTGCATCGGGCCCGTCGAGGTAGAGCTTGACCAGGTCGGCGCCGTCGTCGAGCTGCCCGAGGGTCAGCGCCAGCAGCTCGTCCGCGTCGCGGGCATCCACCGCGATCCCCGGAGGGAACGTGCCGGTCCGGGTGACCCAGGTGCCCGCGGCACGGATCTCCGGATAGCCACGTCGGCCCCGCCACCGGTCGCGCACCCCGAGGCTGAGTGCCCGTCGCCGCCCGTCGACCGGGTCGACCGCGGTCGTTGCGCCCACGTCGCGCGCCCACCGGACGCCGGCTCCGGTCAGGAGCAGCGCGTTGTCCTCCGCGGCCGCCAGCTGCGCTTCCGGAGGGTCGGCCAGTCGGTCGATCCAGTGCGCGCCGCCCGGCATCGTCAGGTGGCTGTGGGCGTCGACCATCCCGGGGATGATCGTGCTCCCGCTCGCGTCGATCACCCGCAGGCCGTCGAGCGGTCCCGGATCCTCCTCGGCGTCGCTCGGGCGGATCCAGCGGATCGTCCCGTCCTCGATCAGCAGGCTCGTGCCGGGCTCGGAGCGTGCGGAGCGCCCGTCGGCGAGCGCTCCGTCCCGCAGCAGGATGCGGGTCATGCCGCGGCTCCCGGGCCGGTGGGGCTCACCGCAGTTCCAGGATCCGGTAGTGGCGGTCGCCCATCGGCGCGCGCACCACCACGTCGTCGCCCGCCCGGTGGCCCATCAGGGCGAGGCCGAGCGGCGAGGTGTTCGAGATGCGGCCCTCGGCGGGGCGCGCCTCGCTCGACCCCACGATGGTGTAGATCTCCTCGCCGTCGGACGACTCGACCACCACGGTCGAGCCCAGCGCGATCTCGTCGGCGGCCGCGGGCGCCTCGATGATCTGGGCGTGGCGGATCATCGACTCGAGCTGGCTGATGCGTCCCTCGGCGAACGACTGCTCCTTGCGTGCCGCCTCGTAGTCCGCGTTCTCGCTGAGATCGCCCAGCTCGCGGGCCGCCCGGACGCGCGCGATGATCTCCGGGCGCCGCACCCGGACCAGCTCGTCCAGCTCCGCGCGGAGGCGGGCGAGGCCCTCGGGAGTGACGTGGACGGGGGCTGGCGTGCGCGCCGGCGCCGCTGCTGCGGCCTGGCGGCCCCGGGATCCACCGGTGGCCCGCGGAGCGCGACTCGACGCGGCAGGCGCCCGGGTCCGGCCGGCACTGGTGCGGGTCGCGCCGCCCGTGCCCCCGCTCCGTCCCGTCGCGGAAGAGGACCGGCTGGTTCCTCCGCTCGCCCGGCCCCGGGGCGCCATCCCGAGGTCGCTGGAGACCGCGTCACCGGGCGGCAGCGAGGTCACCCGACGGGTCGCGGTCGGCGCCTCCGGCGACGCGTCCAGCAGGTCGGTGGTGATCCCGTGTTCCTTCGGGAGGGCGCCCGGCGCCGCCATGTTCGCGAACGGCACCACCACCGTCGGGTCGTGGAGCGCGCTGACGACGGCGGGATCGACGGCCTGTGAGAACGCGGCCAGGAGGGCATCCTGGTACTCCTCCGGCGCGTCGGTCTCGGCCCACCAGACACGCGCCTGGTCCAGGCCGCGCAGCGTCTTCAGCCAGCGGCCGTCCGGGTGCGGCGCCGGGTCGCCCAGCGGCGTCCGGACGAGCTCGTCGATGCGCCGGCCGAGGGGCCCGGTGGTGGCCCCGACGTAGAGCACCACCTGGTCGGGGAGCCAGAACGAGGCCAGCCGCTGGGTCAGCTCCTTGCCGGTGGGACGGTGACCGTCGAGGAGCATGGCGGGGACGCGGTCGATCCAGGTGCCCACCGGCGACACGTCGACCGGCGCGCGGGGGAGGGGCGCGGGGATCTCGACCAGGTAGATGCCCGGACGGTTGCTGCGGGCCGGCATCCCCCAGCGGACCGGTCCGTCGGCCATGAGCCCCACGTTCCGGACGAGTTCCACGGCCCCCGCCGTGCGCCTGGTCGCTTCCGCCATGCCGCCACCTCGTGCTGCTGCCGCGCCCCGGACCCGGCCGTCGCGACGGCCCTCACCGTACGCGACTGCGGCGTCCTTGTCATACGAGCCGCGGCGACGGCCTGCGGCACCCGGCCCGCGGCACGGTGCCTGCCGCTCCGGCGCGGTCCGCCGGAGCGCGTCCTATGCGGGGCGCGGAGCCACGAGCAGGGTGTACGTGCGCCGCACGACGTTGCCTGCCGCGTCGACGACGACCAGCCGGACCTGGTGCTCGCCGACGCTGGAGCTCGTGAACGAGAACCGCGGCCCGCTGCCGATGCGCCGGCCGTCGAAGTACCAGCCGACACGGTCCGGGTACGCGCCACCCGAGATGGTCGCCCGGACCGTGATGTGCGTGCCCGCGATCATGCGCGCGGAGACCCGGCCGGTCGCTTCGAGCGCGGGCAGCGTGGCGTCCGCCGTGCCGTCCATGAAGATCACCGTGAAGTACTCGCGGCCGCCGGCAGCGCGGTACGTCCCGACTCCGAAGGCGTCGTAGCGCGTGTCCAGGATGTTGGCCAGGTGTGCGCTCGATCCCAGGAAGGCGCGCTCCATCACGGACGTCGCGTCCGCGGGTGCCGCGCTGTCCCACCCGATGTTCTCCCCCACCCAGCTGGCTTCGATGCCGATGCTTCGCATCACGTCGAAGACGGTGGTGCCGGCGGGCGGGATCTCGTGGCTGAAGTAGCCGCGCACGGCCATGTCCCGGCTCCGCCAGCGCGCGAGCCAGGTGAGCCGCGCGTCGACCGCGAGCGGCGGGAGCCCGGCGGAGGCGCGCGTGTCGTTGGTCAGTGCCGCCAGCAGGTCCTCGGCCGCCGGACTCCAGGTCCGGACCGACCAGCTGCCGGGTGCCGGCGGCAGCACGGCCGCGGACGCGCGAGGAACGGGGGACGACGGGAGCGGGATGGCCACCACCACCCCGACGGCCACGGCCAGCAGCGCAGCGGTGACGACACGCACCGCCCTGGAGCCGGCGATCCCCCCGCTGCTGCGCCCCGACACGACGCCTACAGGCCCCGGTACCGGTCGGACAGGCGAGCCTCGACCTCGTCCGCCAGCGCGGAGGCGGTGGTGCTCGCCACGCGGTCCACGAGCCGGCCCAGCAGCGGCTGCCGCAGCCGCACCCGCGATGCCCGGGCCGGGACGCCGGCCATGCCGGCGGCCACCTCGATCGCGCGCTCCAGGTCGCCGATCTCGTCGACGAGCCCCAGCTCCAGGGCCCGGCGGCCCAGCCAGACCTCGCCGGTGGCGAGCTCGCGCACCCGCTCCTCCGGCAGGTGACGGGCCGTGGCGACACGCTCGACGAACGCGGCGTAGATCGCGTCGACCAGCTCCTGCTCCTTGGCGAGCTCCTCGTCGGAGTCATCCCGCCACGGCGCGCCCATCTCCTTGAGCCGGCCTGCCTTGCTGACGGTCACGCTGACCCCGGCACGGTCGAGCAGCCTGGCCACGCGCGGTCCCGCCGAGATCACCCCGATGGAGCCGACGATGGCGTTCGGGTTGGCCAGGATGCGCCGCGCGGGGAGGGCAGCGAGGTAGGCGCCCGAAGCGCCGGTGCCGCGGATGGCGGCGACCAGGGGCTTGGCGCGCGCGAGGCGCTCGAAGGCGAGGAAGAGATCGTCCGAGGCCGAGGCGGAACCGCCCGGTGAGTCGATGTCCAGCACCACCGCGGGGACCCGGCGCGAGTCGCGCAGGCGCGCCGCGAGTTCCACCAGCGTGGCCGTCCGACCGCCGCCGGCGATGGGCCCGTAGAGGCGGATGAGGGCCACGCGCCCGGGCGGGATCGGCACGTGGAGACCGGGCAGCAGGCGGGCCAGTCGCGCGCGGAGCGGGCAGGCCGTCTCGGTGGCTACGGAGCGGCGGGGCATGGGCGGGAGCCTACCGCATCCGTTGCCGACCGGTCCGCGGGGACCGCCCGGCACGCCCGGGGTGCGGCCGTGGAGACTCTTCCTCGCCCCGCACGCCGCTGTGGCATGATGCCAGCGCAGCATGCCCGAACGCACCGTGACCGATCCCGACGGCGGCACCGACGCGCGGCGTGACGAGGAGGCGGCACTCCTTGCCCGCGTGCGCGACCGGGACGAACGTGCCCTGGAGGCGCTGTACCAGCGGTACGCCGGCGCGCTCTACTCGCTCGCCTACCAGGTGACGGGAGGCGACCGCTTCGCCCAGGACGTCGTCCAGGAGGTGTTCATCGTCGCCTGGCGGGACGCGCAGCGCTTCGACCCGTCCCGCGGCAGCGTGGGCGCCTGGCTCTTCGGCCTCGCGCGCCACAAGGCGATCGACGTCCTCCGGCGCGAGGCCACCGCCCGCCGCAGATCGGCGCCCGAGGTGGACCTGGAACTCGAGGTCGCCCCCGACGACGTGGACCACGACGCCTGGCAGAACCTGCGGCGCGAGCGTGTGGTCGAGGCGCTCCGCTCGCTCCCCGCGGCACAGCGCGAATCCGTGGAGCTTGCCTTCTTCGCCGGGCTCACGCACGTCGAGGTCGCCGAGCGGCTGGGGATCCCGCTGGGGACCGCCAAGACCCGCATCCGGACCGGTCTGCTGCGGCTGCGCGACATCCTGGGAGACTCCCTCTCGGAGATGCCGGCGGGGAGCCGCGCATGAACCATCGGCATGTCCTCGAACTGGCCGCCGGCGCGGCCCTGGACGACCTCGATCCCGAGGAGCGGGACGCCATGGCGGCCCACCTGGCCGGCTGCCCCGCCTGCCGCGCGGGTGCCCGCGAGCTGGACGAAGTGATCCTTGCACTCGGGATGGTCAGCCCGCGGCGGACCCCTCCGCCGGAGCTCTGGGGCTCGATCCGGGCGGCGATCCGCGCGACGAACGCCGGGTCGCCGGACGCCGGGCCGGCTTCCGCTCGCTGACGTCGTCGGCCGATCGACCCTGTGCCAGCTCCCGCGCGCTGGCGGGCCCGCGCCTCAGCCCGCGCCGGGACCCGGGGAGGCGGACGGCCGTTCCTGCGGCGAGGGCGCGCTTCCGGCGGCGAACGGGGGATGCTGCTGCGTTGCGGCGGACGGGGCGGGTGCCGGCGGCTGCACCAGCCCCGAGGGAGACCCGGGCACCGGCGCATGAATCGGCACGGCGAGCCCTTCCGTGGTCTCCGGGTAGAGCTCGGCGACGGTCACGTTGAGCGCCGCCGCGACCGGCACGGCCAGCAGCCCGCCGAGCACGCCCCACACCGACAGGCCCACCAGGACCGCGAAGATCGTCACCACGGGGTGCAGGTGGACCGCCCGCCCGATGACCACCGGCATGACGAGCTGGTCCTCGACCTCCCGCACGACGACGTAGATGCCCAGCACCACCAGCGCCAGCTCGGTTCCCCCGTGCGAGAAGGCGACCGTGCCGGCGAGGGCGGCCGCGATGATCGGGCCGACCAGCGGGATGATCTCGAGGATGCCGCTCACCATCGACAGCGCGAGCGCATACGGCACGTGGAGCAGCGGCCCCAGCAGCAGGTACAGGACCAGCGCGACCAGGACGATCAGGACGAGCTGCCCGCGCAGCCATCGCCCGAGCACCGCGTGGATGCGCGCCGCCATCTCGACCGCACGCTCCCGCTGCTCCGGTTGCACGAACCGGAGCGCGAAGGGCCATGCCCGCTGGCCGTCGAGCAGCAGGTAGAACGAGACGATCACCACCAGGACCGTCTGCACCGCCACGTCGCCGACGAGGCTCGCCAGGCGCAGGGCGTCGCTCGGCGTGGAGAGGGACTGCGCGATGGCGATGTTGAGGCCCCGCGCGATCTCGTCGACGGTGATGCGCCGCGTGCCCACCTGGATCGCGTCGTGTCCCAGGACGGTGCGCAGGCTCTCCGCGAGCGCCGCGGCGCCGCCGGTCGCCAGCTCCTCCAGCTCGCTCACCAGCTGGCCGGCCACGGCCCAGGTCACGGCCGCGATCACCGCCAGCGCGACCACGTACATGGCCAGCACGACGACGATCCGTGGCACCCGGGTGCGGGCCTCGATCGCGGCCACCAGCGGGCTGAAGGCATACGCGATCACGGCCGCGATGACGAAGGGCGGCAGGACGTCCCGGGAGATCCACAGCAGGGCCAGCGCCGCCAGCGCCAGCCAGATCAGCCGGCGCCGCGGGCCGCCCGGGATGAGCTCCGTCGCAGCGTGCGTCACGCGCAGAGCTTAGTCGGTACGCGCGCCCGGTACGCGCGCGGCGTCGGCGTCGGCGTGGGCGCATCATCACGCCATGTCCGACCCGTCGACGACACGCCTCCTGGTCGGCCTGGACCTGGGCACCGGGCGCTGCAAGGCCGCGCTGGTGCGGGCCGACGGGACGGTCGTCCACGTGGCGCGGCGCTCCACCCCGACGCGACGCCGTCCGGCGGGCGGTGCCTCCCACCCCGTCCCGGACCTGCTGGCCGCGGTCGAGTCACTGCTGCTCGAGTGCGCGTCCGCGGCCGGCGGACCGATCGCCGGGATCGGGATCGCCGGGATGTCCGAGGCGGGCGTGCCGCTCGACCGACGGGGGCGCCCGCTCGACGACGTGATGGCCTGGTTCGATCCGCGGCCGGTCGCCGAGGCCGCGGCGATCGCCGCGCAGGTCGGCCCGGAGCGTCTGCACGCGGTGACGGGCCTGCGCGCCGATGCCAAGTACACGCTCGCGAAGCTGCTCTGGCTGCGGCGCCACCGGCCGGGGACGATGCGTCGCATGGCGACCTGGGCGGGCGTGCCGGAACTGGTGGCCCGCCATCTCGGGGGCGTCCTCGCCACGGGCGCGTCACTTGCATGCCGCACGCTCGCCTTCGACGTCCCGCAGCGCCGCTGGGACGCCGACCTCCTCGGCCTTGCCGGCCTGGTCCCGGAGCAGATGGCGCCCGTGCTGCCGTTCGGCCGCGCGGCCGGCGGCCTGCGCTCGGGGGTGGGCGCCCGGGTCGGGCTGGCGGCGGGCATCCCGGTCTGCGTGGCCGGGCACGACCACGCAGTGGGGGCCTTCGGGGCCGGCGTGGTCCGCCCGGGCCAGGCGATCGATTCGATGGGAAGCGCCGAGCCGGTGATGGTGATCACCGACCGGCCCCGGCTCGAGGACGCGCTGCGGACCGCGGGCATGTCGACCGGCTGCCACGTCCTGGACGATCGGTGGTACGTGGCGGCCGGCCTCCAGCAGTCGGGCGCCACGGTGGACTGGTTCGTGGACACGATGCTCGCCGGCGGAGCGGCACGGGGGGACGGCTACGCCGCATTCGTCGACCTGCTGCGGGGGGCGCCGTCCGGCCCGTCGGGCGTGCTCGTCCTGCCCTACCTGCGGGGTCGATCCGCCCCGTGGCCCGACGCCGGGGCGACGCTCGACCTGCACGGCCTGCGCCCGGAGCACGGCCTCGCGGACATCGCCCTCGGGATCCTGGACGGCACCGCCTACGCCACGCGCTGGATGCTCGAGTCGCTGGAGCGCGCCGCCGGCGTGCGGGTGCGGCGGGTGCGCCTCATCGGCGGCGGCACCAGGAACGAGCGCTGGCTGGCGGTCAAGTCGGCCGTCAGCCCGTGGCCCGTCGATCTGGCGGAGGCCGACGAAGCGGTCGCGTTCGGGGCGGCGCTCGCGGCCGGGATCGCGTCGGGACACCTCGCGGGCCCCGACGCCGCCGCCCGGCTGGCTGATCGTGCCCGGCCCCTGGTGCGGTCCGGCTCGGCCCGGACCCGCTACGAACGTGCCTACCGGGAGCGCTTCCTCCGCGCGGTCGCCGCGGCGGGCTGACCATGCCCGGTCGCTCCGGTCGACCGGTCGACGTCGCCCCCGCCCTCGCCGACGGCCTCGTCCCGGGCTTCGACGGCCCCGGATACACTGACCGGACATCACCGCACCCGAGTCGAGCCATGTTCTTCGTCGATACCCGCAAGCTCCGCATGCCGGCTCCCGACCAGGCGCTGCCAGGGCGGACGCAGCCCATCCCGGTCCCCGAGACGCACTTCGTCAACGGCGCCCGCCTGCTGCCCCCCCACCCGGAAGGCAGCGAGGTGGCGACGT
>JAJYDP010000862.1 GCA_021777365.1 Chloroflexota bacterium
GTGTCCGCGCACGAGCAGCACGTGCGCCATCATCAGGGTCAGCGGCAGCAGCAGCGTGACGCGCGTGCCGCGGCCAACCTCCGATGCGAGACTCACGGAGCCACCCATGCGGGCGACGGCCTCCCCCACGGCATCCAGTCCGACCCCGCGGCCGGACACCTCCGTCACCGTATCCGCGGTCGTCACGCCGCCGCGCAGGACGAGGGCGATGGTCGCGGCCGCGTCCGACGCGGGGGGCAAGCCCGACTCGGGGATGCCGGCGTGCAGGGCCGCGGCGCGCACGCGCCCCGGGTCGATCCCGCGGCCATCGTCGCGCACTTCGACAACGACGCCGCCTCCGCGCTGGACCGTCTCGAGCACGATCGTCCCGGTCGCCGGCTTGCCGGCGGCCAGCCGCTCGGACACCGTCTCGATCCCGTGGTCGACCGCGTTGCGCAGCAGGTGCATCACGGGGTCCTTGAGCTGCTCGAGGATCTGCCGATCGACCTCCGTCTGCCAGCCCAGCTCCTGCAACTGGACCTGCTTCTCCGCCGCACGCGCCAGTTCCCGGACCATCAACGGGAACTGGCCGAACGCCGTCTGGGCGGGCACCAGGCGCAGCTCGAGCGCGTCCCGCGTCACCTCGGCAGTGAGACCTGCGATCCGGCCACGATCGGCCGCGGCGGTGGCCACCAGGCGTCCCAGGTCGCGCTCCAGGCGCTGGAGACGACCGCCAGCCTCGACGGCGAACGAGTGGACCGCACTCCACGGCGGGGCAGCGTCCGCCGGGGCTGTCGATTCCAGTGTTCCCCGGAGGTGCTGCCAATCCCGGCGCCACGACGCGACCGATCCGCGCAGCCGGCGTACCTCGGCGTGCAGGCGGCCCGCGCGCTCCTCCACCGTGAAGAGCTCGCCACCGCGGGCGAGCAGCCCGTCCAGACGGGCCGTGCGGACGCGCACGCTATCCGTTGCCAGGACAGTCCCGGCCCTGTCCGGGGGAGGCGCGACGGCGCCTGGCCCCTCCGCGGGGGCCACGGGGGTGGCGTCGGCCGGCCCGGCGGGCCAGGACTCGCTCTCCCGGGCCTGCGGCCAGAGACCGGTGCCCCGCACCTCCTGCGCCGGGACCGCGCCGCTCCGTCTCGAGGCTGCGCGTCGCGGCCGTGACCGCGGGTCCTCGCCCGCGGTGCTCCGTGGCGGCTGCCGGGTGCGTGCGGGCGGCACGGGCCGCGGATCGAGCCGGCTCACCGCGGCCGCGACGTCCACGGTGTGCGCCGTGCTCGGGTTCACGAGCGTCCCCAGCGACGCAATCGTGTCGAACAGCGGTTGGAGCGACGCGCCGCCCGGGCCCTCCGCCCGCAGCATGGTGCCGAGGGTGCCCTCAAGGGCGTGGGCCACGGCACTGACGTCCGGCAGCGCAACGACCTGGGCGGCTCCCTTCAGGCTGTGGGCATCGCGGGTGAGTCGGGTGAGCAGCTCGACGGCGGCAGGTCCGTCCGGCGCCGTTTCGAGCGCCAGCAGGTCCCGCTCCAGGCTGCGAAGGCGTTCCTGCACCTCGACCGCGAAGGTCGCGGCCAGCTCCCGCTCGATCGCACGGTCCATGGCCATCAGGCTCCCTCGCGTGCGGTGCGTTCCCCCGCCAGTCGGAAGCGCTCGCTCAGTTCGCGGAGGTGCCCGGCGAGCACGGTGAGTCCCTCCATCTCCCGCTGCAACTGGTGCGCGGCGGCGACCGTCTGTGTGGATACCTGGCCGATGTTGCCGGTGCCCGCCGCGATCTGGTCGACGCCCACCCGCTGCTGGCCTGCCGAGGCGGCGATCTGGCGCGCCGCCGCGGCCGCCTCGCCGATCGCGGCCACCAGCTGATCGATCACGATGCCCGCCTGCTCGACCCGCTCGACCGCGGCGCGAGCCCCCTTGGTTCCCTGCTCCGTCACCATCACCGCGGCGTTGGCGGCCTTCTGGATCTCGCCCAGGATCCCCGAGATCTGGGCCGTCGCCTCGCGGCTCTGGTCTGCCAGATGCCGCACTTCCTGCGCCACGACGGCGAAGCCCCGCCCCTGCTCACCCGCCTTGGCCGCCTCGATCGCGGCGTTGACCGCGAGCAGGTTGCTCTGGTCGGCCAGGTCGGCCACCGTCGTCACGATGTCGCCCACCGCCTGGGTCTGCTCCGAGAGCGCCATGATGCGTTGCGCGATGACGTCGACCTTCGAGGCGACGTCAGCGATCCCTTCCCGGGCGGCGCCCACGGACGCCTGGCCCTCGGTCGCCGCCTCGCTGGTGCGCCCAGCGGCATCGGCCACGGACCTCGCCAGCTCGGCCGCCTGCTCGGCGGTGACGCGGACCTCCTCCACCGTGCTCATGATCTGGGTCACCGCGGCCGACTCCTCCGTCGCCCCAGCGGTGAGCTGGTTCACCGCGGCCTGGATCTCGGCGGAGGCGGAGGAGAGGTTGATCACGGCGTCGCGCTGCGCCTCCAGGTTCCCGCGCAGGCTCGCCGTCATGTCGGTGAACGCGGTCGCCAGCACTCCAACCTCGTCGGTGCGCCGGCTGCCCGGCACCGTCGACGAGAGGTCCCCGCCGGCGACCCTGCGCGTCACCAGCGCGAGCGATTCGATGGGGCGCACCACCGCGCGGCTCACCCAGATGGATGCGAGGAGTATGAAGAGGCCGATGAGGAGCGCGCCTGCCAGCCCGAGGACGCGGAGGAGGTCGAGCGCCGACGCGA
>JAJYDP010000056.1 GCA_021777365.1 Chloroflexota bacterium
AGAGCGCCGCGGACCGGTTCACCGTGCCTCGCGTGCGGGTCTCGCCATCGACCACGCCGACCGACCTCGTGAACCGGCTGCAGGCGCTGGAACCCGGCTCCTGACCGGGACCGGGCCCACCGCGGGCCCTGGACCGCAACTCCCGGCCGCGGTCCCCGGCGGCCGGCGCAACGGGCCCGGCGCCCATCTCGGGTAGCATGCCGCGGTTCTCCAGATCGTCGCGAGGTTGCACCGTCCATGTCCTCCCAGCACGAGCCGCAGGAACAGGAGCTTCGGCGCGACCGGCGCATCGTCCTGTACGGGGTGGGGCTGGTCCTGCTGACGGGGTTCCTGGTCTTCCTCCCCAACCTGGTGCCGGCATCCACCCGGCAGGTCGTCTCGGACCTCGCGCACGCGCGCATCGTCTCGGTCACGCCGGCCACGAACGGCGCGGAGCCCATGGCGCAGGTGGTGGTGCTCGACGGCAAGCAGGCGGGGATGCGCGTCTCGGCCCTGCTCCAGGGCCCCAGCAGCCAGCTCCAGCTGCCCGACTACCGTCCGGGTGACCAGGTCGTCCTCTCGATCGACCATCAGCCGGGTGCCCCGGTCACCTACACCGTGATCGACCGCTGGCGCCTGCCGCTCCTGGGTGGGCTCGCGGCGGCGTTCGTGATCGCGGCCGCGGCGATTGCCGGGTGGCGGGGCCTGCGGGCGGTGGTCTCGCTGGCGCTGACCGTGGGCTTCACCGTCCGCCTGCTCATCCCGCTCCTCCTGCTCGGCTGGAACCCCGTCGTGCTGGCCGTCGTGTTCGGGATCGCGGTGACCGCGCTGAGCTTCCTCCTGACCCAGGGCGCGTCGCGGACCACGCTGGCCGCGGTGGTCGGCACCAGTGCCGGCCTCCTGGTGACGGGCATCCTGGCGGCGATCGTGACCGCCGCGGCGCAGTTCACCTCGGCCCAGGGATCGGACCAGGTGGTCACCCTGGGGCAGCTGGTCGGGAACCGGATCGACCTCAGCGGCCTGCTGCTCGCCGCGGTGATCTTCGGCGGCCTGGGCGTGCTGAACGACGTGGCCATGAGCCAGGCCGCGACGGTCGAGGAGATCGCGAGCGTGGACCCGTCGCTGGGGCCGCGCGAGCTGTTCGGGCGGGCGATGAACGTGGGGGTCGCGCACCTGGCCGCCACCATCAACACGCTCGTCTTCGCCTACCTGGGCACGGCGCTCCCGCTCCTGGTCATCCTGTCCCTCCAGGTGAGCTCCGTGAGCGTGGCGCTCAACCAGGAGGTCATCGCGGTGGAGGTGGTGCGCACGCTCGTGGGCAGCCTCGGCATCCTGGCCGCGGTGCCGCTCACTACGGCCGTGGCGGCGGCCTGGCAGGGGCGGGCCGCGGGCACGCCGGAGATCGCGGTCGCGGCGAGCGGCTCCGAGGGCTGAGGAGGGCCCGCCCGCCCGTCAGGGCTCCAGGCGGCCCGAGCGGGCGATCCGGCCCAGCAGGTGTGCGGACGGCCGGACGGTGCGCGCCTGGGTCGCACGGTCGACCGCCACCAGCCCGAAGGTCATCTCGTACCCGCGGGCCCATTCGAAGTTGTCGAGCAGGCTCCAGTGGATGTAGCCGCGGAGCGGCACGCCGTCCGCCATCGCCGCATGGAGCGCGGCCAGGCCCTGCTGGATGAACTCCACGCGTTCCGCGTCGTCGCCCGTGGCGACCCCGTGCTCCGTCACCACGATCGGCCTGCCGGGATGCAGCGCCGCGGCGCGACGGACCGTCGCGGCGACGGCCTGGGGGCGGAACTCATATCCCATCTGGGTGAGCCGCTCGCCGTCTCTGCCGAGCGCGCCGGCGACGCCCCCCGAGCCGCGGTCCCGGGGCGCCGGCTCCGACGCGCCGGCCGGTGCCTGCTCCGAGGCCCGGCGCGTCTCCCGGCGCACGGTCAGGGGCACGAGCGCGGACTCGAGTGGCGGCACCGCCAGCGCCAGCCGGGCGAGCGGCCCGACGAGGGTCGGCAGCCCGACGCGCACGCGGGTGTAGGTCTGGACGCCGATGAAGTCGTCGTCCGTGCACGCCTCGAGGAAGACGTCCTCGTTCATCCGGCGCAGGTACTCCATGACCGGACGACCCCCCGGATCGGCCTCCCATTCCTGCATGGAGTGGGTGGCCCCGACGCGTGCCGTCGGATGCAGCTCCCTGACCGCGGCGCGGGCGCGCCGGTGCCCCTCGACCAGGCCGCGGATCGCGCCCTTCCAGGCGGCGACATCCCGGGTCCCCGGCGGGAACCCGAGGGCGCCCAGGTAGCCGCCGAACGCCACCACGCCCGGCTCGTTGACGGTGCAGAACCACTCCACCGCGCCGCCGATGGCCGCGACCACCCGCCGGACGTACCGCTCGAACCGGGCGGGCGCCTCCGGTGCGCGCCAGCCGCCGCGATCGGCGAGCCAGGCCGGGAGCGTGAAGTGGTGCAGCGTCACCATGGGCTCGAGCCCCTGCGCCCGCACCGTCTCCACCACGCGGCGGTAGTGGTCGATCGCGGCCTCGTCGAAGGTCCCCTCGGCGGGCTCGATTCGGGCCCATTCGACGGAGAAGCGGTACGTGTTCAGGCCGGTCCCGGCCAGGAGCGCGATGTCGTCGGCGAAGCGGCGATAGTGATCGCAGGCGATGCCGCTCGGCTCCGGGCAGGGGGTGTCCGGTCGCCGCTCCCACGCCCACCAGTCGCTGTGGACGTTGTCGCCCTCCACCTGGTGCGCGGCCGTCGCCGCCCCCCAGAGGAAGTCCGGCGGGAAGACCAGGGGAGGCATGCGGTGAGCATACCCAGAGTCCGCGCCGGGGCGTGGCTCAGGGTGCCGCCGGCTCCGGTCCGGCGGGAGCGCCGCGCGATCTCCGGCGCGCCACCAGGGATCCCAGCGCGGTCTCGGCCAGGGGCAGCCCGCGCACCACGGTCCAGTAGGAGCCGGCTGCGTACGCGATCCCCGCGATCACGTCCACCAGGTAGTGGTCGCCGAGGTAGACGATCGAGAACCAGGCTGCCACGGCGTACGCCAGCACGATCCAGCGCGCGCGGCCCAGGACGCGGCGGGCCACCAGGAACGCGAGGAAGGGGTACGCCGCGTGGATCGACGGGAACGACGCGATCTGGTCCGGGCTGATGTTGCCGAACGCCACGCTGAAGACGGCCGCCCCGTTCAGCCCGGCGCTGTCCGCGATCCCGGCGAAGGCGGCCGGCTGGAGATAGGCGATCGCCGGGTGGCCGTCCGGGCCCGGCATGAAGCCGTGGGCGGCGGCCCACCACGGGGGCGCCACCGGGAGCAGCAGGTACGTGATGAAGGCCGCCATCGACAGGACCACCATCGCGCCGACGTAGTCGTAGAAGACGCCTCGTCGGCGTACCCAGAGGAACCCGGCCACCGCGATCGGGAGCGGCACGTGCAGGACGTAGATGATCGTCGCGCCCACCGCGATCGGATCCACGCCGTGGACCGGGTGGAACGCCGATTGCAGGATCGCGGGGGCAAGATTCCCGCCGAGCAGGTCCCGCTCGAGGGCGACGATCCCCGCCACGTGGACCATCGCCGCGAGCGCGACCCGGTAGCCGCGGATCAGCTCGTAGGCGAGTGCCACGGCCACCAGGGGCAGCCAGTCGCGGAAGGGAAGGCGCCGGCGCAGCGCCAGGACCGCGATCAGGGCGGCGGCCAGGGCCACGACCGCGGGTGTGATCTCCACGCCCCGGCAGAGCGCGAGACCGACGAGCACGAGCGCGTAGATCGCCATGGAACCGAGCAGGATCCGGTCGTTGCGCGTGCGGGCGTCGGTCCGCGCCGCCAGGCGAGTCACGCATCCCTCCACGTCCGGCCGCCGCGGCCCGCGCGCCGGGCCGCTCGTGCATGCGACGGCGCCACGACCGCCCCCGGCGCCTCGGCCCGACGCTAGGCTAGCATCCTGAACCCCGTCTGAAGCACTCGACATGCGGGCCGCGAGCCGCCATCGTGCCGGACCGCACGGTGTGCCGGCCAGCCGGTCACCGAGCGTCCTGCGATACTCGCGCGGTGACCGATCTCCCGACGCCTCCCGACCTCGACGTCCCCCTGGCGGCGATCCGCGAGGCCGCGCAGCGGATCCACGGGCGCGTCCATCGCACGCCGATCCTCTCCTCGCGCACCGCCGGACGCATCGTCCGTGACGTGCTCGGCGTCGCACTGTCTCCCGGACCGGCGGCCGACGGGCAGCCCCGCGTCTTCCTCAAGGCCGAGCACCTCCAGCTGACCGGCTCCTTCAAGCCGAGGGGCGCGATCAACAAGGCCGACCGGCTGACCGATGACGAGCGTCGCCGCGGGCTCATCGCGCTCTCGGCCGGCAACCACGCCCAGGCCGTGGCCTGGGTCGCGGCCAGCCGGGGGATCCCGGTGACGGTGGTGATGCCGGCCGGCGCGTCGCTGTCGAAGGCCGCGGCGGCACGCGCGTACGGGGCGGAGGTGGTCCTGTTCGGCGAGCACGTGGGGGACGCCTACCGCCGCCTCGAGGAGATCCGCCGGGAACGCGGCCTCGTGTACGTCCACCCGTTCGACGACCCGGCCATGATCGCGGGGCAGGGGACGATCGGCCTGGAGATCCTCGAGGACCTTCCCGGCGTGGATGTGATCGTCGTCGGGGTGGGGGGCGGCGGGCTGGCCACCGGCATCGCCGCGGCGGCGAAACAGCTGCGCCCGGGCGTGCGCGTGTACGGGGTGGAACCGGTCGGCAGCAACGCGCTGACGCTCGCGCTCGAGGCGGGGCGCGTGGTGGAGCTGGACCCGGTCAGCATCGCCGACGGCCTGGGGGCACCGTTCGCCGGGCCGTGGGTGATGGCGCTCGCACGCCGGTACCTGGACGGCATCGTGCTGGTGGAGGAGCGCGAGATCGCGGCCGGCGTCCGTTTCGCCCTCGAACGGATGAAACAGCTCCTGGAGCCGGCCGGTGCGGCCGCCCTGGGCGCCGTCATCAGCGGCCGGATTCCGGTGCGCGACGGTGAGACGGTATGCGCCGTGGGTTCCGGCGGCAACGTGGACCTCGACCGGTTGCCGGGCATCCTGGCCCTTGCGGGTGACGTCCGATGGAGCTGAGGCGACGACGGCTGGTCCTGGCCGGGTACGGCGCGGTCGGCCGTGCGCTCACGGCGCTGCTCGCCCAGGCCCACGACGAGCTCGCGCAGCGGTACGGGCTGGCGTTCGACGTGACCGCCGTGGCCACCCGCCGCTCCGGGCTCCTGGTCACGCCGGACGGCGTCGGGCCCGACATGCTCGCGGCCATCCCGCAGGGCAGGGACACGAGCCGGACACCCGGCCTCGCGCAGACGACGGTATCGCCCGACCTCGCGCAGGCTGCGGCACCGCCCGACCTCGCGCAGGCTGCGGCACCGCCCGGCCCGACTCGGGCAGCGGCATCGCACGGCGGGACCTGGCCCGACCTGCGCTCGTTCCTGGCCGACCCGGCGGCCCCGTACGACGTGCTGGTCGAGATCACCACGCAGTCACCTGCCGACGGCGAGCCAGCGGCCACCCACCTGCGCGCGGCGCTCGGCTCGGGTCACGACGTGGTCACCGCCAACAAGGGTCCCATCGCCTGGCACGAGGCCGACCTCCGCCGCATCGCCGCCACGACAGGCGCCCGACTCCGTTACGAGGCGGCGCTGATGGACTGCCTCCCCGCGCACCCGATCCGCGAGTCGATCGTGCCGGTGGGACGGGTGGTCGCGTTCGCCGGGATCGTCAACGCCACCACCAACGGCATCCTGTCGGCCATGGCCGTGGGGCGGGGGGCGGCCGAGGCGCTCGCGGAGGCGCAGCGTTCGGGGCAGGCGGAGGCCGATCCGCGGAATGACATCGAGGGGCACGACGCCGCGCTCAAGTCGACGGTCCTGGCCAACCTGCTGCTCGATCCGCCCGAGCTGCTGACGCCGGCGTCGGTGGATCGACGGGGCCTGGACACCATGCCGGAGGGCTGGCCGGCGGAGGCTGCGGCGCGGGGCGCCCGCGTCCGCCTGGTCGCGCGGGGTGAGTCCCGGGGCGAGGGCCCGACCCGCACGGTGCACGTGCGCGTCGCTCCCGAGGAACTCCCCGCGGACGACTCCCTGGCCGCGGTGGGCGGAACCGCGATGGCGCTCCGGATCGAGTCCGAGTACGGCGGGAAGCTGCAGCTCACGCTCCTCGCCGGCCCGGTGCAGTCGACCGCGTACGCCATCCTGATGGACCTCGTGGCGCTGGAGCGCGGCGCGGGCCGCTGACTCCCGTCGGGGCCGCAGGGGGCATCACGCGCGGCAGGGGTGGGATTGTGCGCCTCAGGGGGATCGCACACGGCGGGGCGGGTTGCACGCGGCAGGGCGGGGCCGCACACGGCCAGTCGCCCGCTCAGTCGACCCCCAGCTCCTCGAGTCGATCCTCGTCGAACCCGGCGTGGTGGGCCAGCTCGTGCACCAAGGTCACGCGGATCTGCTCGGCCAGCTCGAGGGGATCGTCGAAGTCGTCCTCCAGGGGCCGACGGAAAAGCGTGATCTTGTTCGGCACGGCGACCCAGTCGGCCGCGTACTCGGTGGGCGGCACGCCCTCGTAGAGGCCGTACAGCATCTCGCCGGGCAGGAGGCCGGCCGTCCGCCGCTGCTCCCGGCTGGGGACGTCGTCGACCACGATCGCCACCTGGTCCAGGAGGCCCCGGAGGGGCCCCGGAAGGGCGTCGATGGCGCGTTCGAGCGCGCGCTCGAAGAACGACTGGCCGAACGACGGTCCCGGAGGCCGGCGATGTCGGCGCGCCTGGCTGCCACGGCGACGGAGCGGCATGGCCCTATCCTACGCACGCGCGGGAGCCGGCACCACTGGCCCGCTCGGGTCGTCGGGGCCCGGGATCTGCCGCCTGGCAGCCCCCGACAGCCGCCGGCCCCCGACAGCCGCCGGCCCCCGACAGCCGCCGGCCCCCGACAGCCGCGCGCCGGCCCGATCGCCCCCGATCATCCTCGGACCGCACCCGCCGGACCGGGGCCCGGACCATCGTCGGGACGCACCCGTACCAGTGGGCGGTCCCCCACGCCGTCGGCCGCACGCACCATCTGCGCCATGGTTCGCAGAGTGCTTGCCGGCGTCTTCTGGTTCGTGGCCGTGGCGGCCTGGTACGGGTTCGCGTCGTTCGCGTTCGGGATCCCCGGGGCCCTGGGCCCCGTGATCGCCCTGGGCGTCGCCGCGTTCGTGGCCATCGACCCACGCCACTGGATCTGGGAGACGCGGCGGATCCGCCAGCAGTAACCGGGGCCGGCTGGCGTCGGCTGGCGCCGGCCTCAGCGGCCCTCGAGCGCGGCGTCCTCGTGGACGGGGACGCCCTCCAGCAGGGTCAGGACCACGCGCGCGTCGCCGATCGGGCCTGCATCCCGCGCCAGCACGTCACGGTCGAGCACGACCAGGTCGGCCAGCTTCCCCACCTCGACGGTGCCCGTGACGGCGTCCAGGTGGTTCACGTACGCCGAGCCGATGGTGAAGGCCGCCAGCGCGTCGGGCAGGTCGAGCGCCTGCTCCGGCAGCAGCGGCTCGGCCGTGCGGTCCTCCGGCGACACCCGGTTCACCGCCACCTCCACCTCCTCCAGCACGTTCGGGGTGCTCACCGTCCAGTCGCTGCCGCCTGCCAGTACGGCACCGGTGCGGCGCAGCGAGCGGAACGGGTACTGCAGGAGGTAGCGCTCCGGCGGCAGGAACGGGCGGGTGAGCTCCACCATCTGGGGATCGTTGCAGGCCCAGTAGGGCTGGATGGTGGCGGTGACGCCGAGGGGGCGGAAGCGCGCCACGTCGGCCGGGTCCACCACCTGGAGGTGCGCCAGGTGGTGCCGGTGGTCTGACGGCCCGTTGGCACGTCGCGCTGCCTCGATCGCGTCGAGCGCCTCCCGGACCGCGCGGTCGCCCAGCGCGTGGACGTGGACCTGGAACCCTTCGGCATCGAGCCGGGTCACGTGCGCCTTCAGCAGCTCCGGGTCCACGAAGCTGACCCCGCGGTTGGCCGTGGCGTGCCCGTGGCCGTCCAGGTAGGGTTCGAGCATCGCCGCGCTGCCGTTCTCCGCCACGCCGTCCTGCATGATCTTGACCGTCGACGCGCGCAGTCGGCCGAGCGTGCCCGTCCGTCGCCGCTCGATCATCTCGTCGATCTGCTCGCCGCCCCGTTCCCGCTCCCACCAGAGCGACGCCACGACGCGCGCCGTCAGGAGGCCCCGCTCGGCGGCCAGCCGGTACGCGGCCAGGTCGTCGGGCGTCACCCAGGCGTCCTGCCAGGCAGTGATCCCCAGGCGCTGCAGGTAGGCCTGCGCCAGCCCGATCCCCTTCACGCGATCCTCGAGCGTCACCGGGGGCAGGATCCGCTTCACGGCCTCCATGGCGCCCTCGTGCAGGGTGCCGGTCGGCTCGCCGTCCGCGTCACGCTCGATGCGGCCGTGGACGGGGTCGGGAGTCGCACGGGTGATCCCGGCGACCGCGAGGGCCCGGCTGTTGGCCCACGCGCCGTGCGCGTCGCGGTTGATGAAGAAGGCCGGGCGATCCGGCACCACCGCGTCGAGATCCTCGCGTCGCGGCGTGCCGCCGGGGAACGCCTCCATGTACCAGCCGTCACCCAGCACCCATGGGATGTCGGGATTGGCGACGGCGTAGCGTCGGATCGCCTGCCGGTACGCCTCGAGCGTGCGCGGCAGGTCGTGCAGGGGGCAACGCAGGAGCCCGATCCCGGCCATGGACGGGTGGACGTGCGCGTCCTGGAACCCGGGCAGCACGGTGCGCCCGGCCAGGTCGATGCGGCGCGTGCGGGGGCCTGCCAGCTCGGCGACCTCCCGGTCGGGCCCGACCGCGACGATCCTGCCGCCCAGCACCGCCACCGCGGATGCCGTGCGCCGCACGGCGTCCATCGTCTGGACCGACCCGCCGACCAGGACGAGGTCAGCCGCCCAACGGTCGCTCATGGTTCTCCTCCACCGGCCGCCGCCGGGCGGGCTCCGGCCCGTCCGCCGGGTGCCTGCCCTGCGTCCGCGGCCCGCCGTCCGTCGTCCTCGTCGCCCACGGGCGACCCTGCCGACATGATGCTCGTCCGGAGAGGGCCGGAGGCGGCAATGGCCGCAGCGCCGTGCCCCGTGCCGATCGTCGCCGCACCGCGCTGGGCCGCACCGTGCCGATCGCGCGCCGTGCCCCGTGCCGGTCGTCGCCGCGCCGCGCTGGGCCGCACCGTGCCGATCGCGCGCCGTGCCCCGTGCCGGTCGTCGCCGCGCCGCGCGGACCGGTGACGGGACGGCCCGGACAGCCACCGGGGCGTACCATGTGATCGTGGATATCGGCCTGCTCTTGGTCATCATCCTGATCGCGGTCTTCGTGTGGCGCGGCCCCAAGACCCTGCCCGAGCTGGGAAAGATGTTCGGCGAGGGCGTGCGCGCGGTCCGGCGCGAGGCCCGTCACGCCGCCGATGACGATCACGCCGAACCCGGGGCGCCGTCCGCACCCGACGGTCGCTGATCGCGTGGAACGCCTGCCCGAGCACGTCCGGGCGCTCGTCGCCGAGATCGAGACTGAGATCGGCGAGGAGGGCGCCGAGCCGCCGATCCTGGCTCCGACGCCGGCCGAGGTGATCGAGGGCCGGGCATCCGGGCCCGACGGGCAGGCGGCCCGGCTCGAGGGCGACGCGTTCGCGGTCGAGGCGGCGGTCCGACAGATCCTGGCCGAGATCGGCGAGGATCCCGACCGCCCGGGCCTGGTGGCGACGCCCAGGCGGGTCCACCGGATGTACGCGGAGCTCACCGCCGGCTACCACGTCGACCCCGCCAGGCTGATCAACGGCGCCATCTTCGACGTCGACTACAGCGAGATGGTCGTCGTCAAGGACATCCCCTTCTACAGCCTCTGCGAGCACCACCTGCTGCCGTTCTTCGGAAGCGCCGCGGTGGCGTACATCCCCCGGGGCAAGGTGATCGGGCTCTCGAAGATCCCTCGCATCGTCGAGATGTACGCGCGCCGGCTGCAGGTGCAGGAGCGCATGACACAGCAGATCGCCGACTTCCTGATGGACACGATCGATCCGATGGGCGTGGGCGTGGTGCTGGAGGCGACGCACCTGTGCGCGGTGATGCGCGGTGTCAAGAAGAGCGGCACGGTGATGACCACGAGCGCAGTCCTGGGGGTCTTCCGCCGCCGGGACCGCACGCGGGCCGAGTTCTTCTCGCACCTGGAGCGGCGACCGCCCGAGCCGTAGGCCGGATCCGGAGCCCGGATCCGGAGCCCGGATCCGGAGCCCGGATCGGCGGCGCGCCCCTTGCTGCGGGTCACTCGCGCCGAACCCGCTCGAGCGTCGGACATCCGCGGCGGGGTTCGCGCCGGCGTTCGCGCCGGTCCCGAGCTTCTGGCCGAACTCGCGCCGAACCCGCTCGAGCGTCGGACATCCGCGGCGGCGTTCGCGCCGGTCCCGAGCTTCGCTCGGCGCGCTGGGCTCTCGCCCTGAGGTCTGGGTCCCGCAGGCAACCGCGGGCCCCCCGGGAACCCGGGCCCCGCACGGGGCTCGGGCCCCGCACGGGGCTCGGATCCTGCAGGATGTGCACCGGAGGAACTCCGGGCCCCCACATTGGGCTCGGATCCTGCAGCATGTGCACCGGAGGAACCGTAAGTCGGTTCGGCGGCCGTGGTCACGCGATGAGGGAGGGCGGCGTGCCGGCGCCCGGACTGGTTCGTGCGGGGCGTCGCCGCCGCGATGGCCTTCTGTGGCTGGATCATGCCGTCCCGGGTCCCGGGAACGCTCGGCGAGCCGACATAAGGTTCTGCCCAGGCACATCCAGCAGGATTGCGGGGGGACCGGCCCGAGGTCCGTCGGGGGTCCGGCGGATCGGCCCGAGCCCGGCCCGGCATCGGTTCGGTCCGGTCGGTGGCCCGTCGCCGTCCGACCGCAGGTGCGGGTCGCGCGCGACGTATGATGCGCGGCGATGAGTGAGCGCCCCATCAAGGTCCTGATCGCCAAGCCCGGGCTGGACGGCCACGACCGCGGCGCGAAGGTCCTCGCGCGCGGCCTGCGCGATGAGGGCTTCGAGGTCGTGTACACCGGCCTGCGACAGACGCCCGAGATGATCGCGTCGGCTGCCCTGCAGGAGGACGTGGACGTGGTGGGCCTGTCGATCCTGTCGGGAGCGCACATGACGCTCCTCCCCAGGGTCTGCCGGGCGCTCCGCGACGAAGGGCTCACCGACGTGCTGGTGACGGCGGGCGGGATCATCCCGGACGACGACATCCCGGCGCTCCACGAGGCCGGCATCGACCGGGTGTTCGGGCCGGGCACCACCATCGGTGAGGTGGCGGAGTACCTGCGCAGCCACGCGCGCTCGCGCGGGGACGCGTGAGGGGCCAGCCGGCGAACGGCCGCTCGCGGCGGTCCTCCGGGCGGGCGTGCGCGCCGGACGGCGGGCCCCGCGCCCGGCACCCTGGGACGGAGACGGGCGACTGCGCGCCCTTCGGCTGCGGCCGGCCCAGGCGGGATCCCTCGCGGTGACCAGCGCGGAGGAGCGTGGCAGGGATCTGGCCGAGCGCGCCCGGTCGGGCGATCGACGCGGACTCGCCCGCCTGCTCACCGAGATCGAGAACCGCACGCGCGTCTCCGAGGCTGCGCTGCGCGTGCTCTACCCGATGGCGGGGCAGGCGCACCTGGTGGGTGTGACGGGGGCGCCGGGCGCCGGCAAGAGCACGCTCGTCGCGGCGCTGGTCCGGGCGGTGCGCGCCACCGACCGCGCCGCCGCCGTGCTGGCCATCGACCCGTCCAGCCCGATCAGCGGGGGTGCCATCCTCGGTGACCGCGTGCGCATGCAGGAGCATGCCGGCGACCGCCAGGTGTTCATCCGGTCCATGGCGTCGCGCGGGCATTCCGGCGGGCTCGCGGCTGCCGCCGCAGATGCGTCGGCTGCCCTGGATGCGGCGGGCTTCCCCTTCGTCTTCCTGGAGACGGTGGGCGCCGGCCAGAGCGAAGTCGAGGTCGCGTCCATCGCGGACACCACCGTGGTCGTGGAGGCGCCCGAGATGGGTGACGAGGTGCAGGCGATCAAGGCGGGGCTGCTCGAGGTCGCCGACCTGGTCGTGGTGACCAAGGGCGACCGCCCCGGGGCCCAGCGGACCGCTGCCCAGATGCGCGCCATGTTGAGCATCGGCGCAGCCGACCACGGCGCGGCGGATGCGGGGCCGGACATGTCCGCCGTGGAGCACCACGCGTCGGCGGGGTCCGGCACGTGGGTCGTGGAGCACCACGCGGCTGCGGGGTCGGACGTGTCCGCCGTGGAGCACCACGCGCCGGCCGTGGGGCCGGACACCCCGGACACCGCCCATGCCATTCACGCCGTGTCGCGTGGTCGACGCCGACCGAAGCGACCGCAGGTGCTGCTGGTGACGGCACCGACCGGGGAGGGGATCGCCGAACTGGTGGAGGCGCTGGATCGCCGCCTCGCCGCGCGGACGAGCGGGGCGCTCGAGTCGGCCCGGCTGGCGCGCGCGGCGGCACAGCTCGACGGGATCCTGACCGAGCGACTGCGGTCCAGGCTGCACGACCCGCGGCTCGGCATCGAGGTCGATCACCTGGTGCGGGCGGTGGCGGGCCACGAGCTGGATCCCTACGAGGCGGCCGACCGCGTCATGGAGCGGGTCGCCCCCGCGCGCTGAGCGGCGGGACAGGCCGATCGTCAGCCGAGCGGCTGCGCGCCGCGCAGGATGGCCGCGCGCCGCGCAGGATGGTCGCCCGCCGCGCAGGATGGCCGCGCGCCGCGAAGGATGGTCGCCCGCCGCGCAGGCCGCGCAGGATGGCCGCGCGCCGCGCAGGACGACGGCATGCGCGTGCCGGGCGTGCAGTACCCTTCGGGTCCATGAGCATCAGGACCGTCCTTGTCTGCGGCGCGGGGCTGATGGGACACGGCATCGCCCAGGTCTGCGCGGTCACCGGTCACGACGTCTTCCTCTTCGAGCCCGACCGATCCAGGTCGGAGGCGGGCCTGGCGCGCATCGCGGGCAACCTCGATCGCGCCGTGCAGAAGGGGCGCATGACGGCGGAGGAGCGCTCGGCCGCGCTCGGCCGCATCCGGATCGCCGACGCGCTCGGCGCGGCGGTCGCCCAGTCCGATCTCGCGGTGGAGGCCGTCTTCGAGGACGAGGCCGTCAAGCGCTCGCTCTTCGCCGAACTCGACCAGCGCGCCCCCGAGCACACCATCCTCGCCTCGAACACCAGCTCGATCAGCATCACGCGCCTGGCGGCGGCCGTCCGTCCGCCCCGCCGGTCGCAGTTCGTGGGGATGCACTTCTTCAGCCCCGTGCCCGTGATGCCGCTCATCGAGCTCGTGCGCGGCGCGGAGACGTCGGACCGGACGGAAGCCGACATCCGCGAGCTCGCCACGGCGCTCGGCAAGCAGGTCATCGTCAGCAAGGACCGCCCGGGGTTCATCGTCAACCGGATCCTGATGCCGCTCCTCGTGGAGGCGATGCGCGCCTACGAGGAGGGG
>JAJYDP010000057.1 GCA_021777365.1 Chloroflexota bacterium
GCCTCGGCCAGCCGTCGCAGGGTGGCTCGGTCGCGGATCACGAGGAAGCGCCAGGGCTGCCGGTTGTTGCTGCTGCCGGACCAGCGGGCGACCTCGGCGAGCGCGTCGATCTCGGCGGCGGAGAGGGGTTCGTCGGTGAACTCGCGCACCTGCCGGGTACGGATCAGCGGGCGGACGCGGTCGAGCGAGGAAGGGACGGGGGAGGGGACGGGGGAGGCCTCGGAGGCAGGCGTGGGATCGCTCATCCCGGCACGCTAGCAGAGGATCGCGGCCGGCGCCGGATCGGCGTCGTGCGCGGCAGCGCCCTGGCCGGCCGCCTCCAGGTGGGCCTCAGGTCGCCAGCAGGCGCACGAGCCACGCGTGCGCCCGGCCCCCCGGCAGCCGCGTCTCCAGCTCGGCCTCCTCGATCGCCTCCACCCGCCACCCGCCCCGGAACGCGCGTCGCAGGTCGGCCCGGCGCACCCGCTCGGGGCCGTAGCCGAAGGGGTTCCGGTCGCTCCAGCAGAGGACGAAGCACCGTCCTCCCGGGCGGATCACCGCCCGGAGGGACGCGGCGTAGGCGCCCCGGTCGGCCGGCTGGAGCGTGTGGAAGAGCCCCACGTCGAGGACCGTGTCGAAGGTGCGCCCGAGCTCGGCCAGCCGCAGCGCGTCCCATGCCAGGAACTGCGCCGCCCCGGGGTCGATCCCGAGTGCCCGGGCCCGCGCCCGTGCCAGCGCGATCGCCGAGGGCGCGAAGTCGATCCCCAGGACGGGGTGGCCGCGGGCGGCGAGGTAGCAGGCCACCTCGCCGGTGCCGCACCCGGCGTCGAGCACCGAGCCGGCGATCAGCCCGGCCTCCGCGAGGCGCACGACGGCACCCTGGGGGTGGCCCACCTCCCAGGTCGGGGTGCCGCCGTACGCGTTCTCGAACGCCTTCGCGGTCGCCTCCCTAGACCGCCTCGGCGAGCGGCTCCACGAACTGGCTGTTGTAGAGCTCGGCGTAGAAGCCCTGGCGTGCCAGCAGCTCCTCGTGCGTGCCCTGCTCCACGATGCGCCCGTGGTTCATCACCAGGATCTCGTCCGCGTCGCGGATCGTCGAGAGACGGTGCGCGATCACGAACGACGTCCGGCCCTTCATCAGGCGCGCCATGGCTCGCTGGACCAGCACCTCGGTGAGCGTGTCCACCGAGCTGGTCGCCTCGTCCAGGATGAGGATCGGCGGGTCGGCAAGGAACGCGCGCGCGATGGTCAGCAGCTGGCGCTGGCCCTGCGACACGTTCGCCGCCTCGTCGTCCACCACGGTGTCGTAGCCGTGCGCCAGGGTCCGCACGAAGTGATCCACGTGGGCGGCGCGCGCCGCCTCCTGGATCTGCTCCTCGGTGGCGTCCGCGCGGCCGTAGGCGATGTTCTCGCGGATGGTGCCGCCGAAGAGCCAGGTGTCCTGCAGGACCATCCCGAAGGTGCTCCGCAGGTTGTCCCGGGAGAGCTCGCGGATGTCGTTGCCGTCCACCGTGATGCGCCCGGACCCCACGTCGTAGAAGCGCATCAGCAGGTTGACGAGGGTGGTCTTGCCGGCGCCCGTGGGCCCCACGATGGCGATCGTCTCGCCCGGCTCCACCACCACGTTGAGGTCCTCGATGAGCGGGGTCTGCGGCTCGTAGCGGAACGAGACGTTCTCGAAGACGACGCGGCCGACCGCCTCGCGCAGCACGCTCGGCTGCTCGGTCTCGGGGACCTCCTCGGCCTCGTCGAGGAGCTGGAAGACACGCTCCGCCGACGCCATGGTCGACTGCAGCACGTTCATGATGCTGGCCACCTGGGTGATCGGCATGGTGAACATGCGCGAGTACTGCATGAACGCCTGCACGTCGCCGAGGGTGATGCTGCCCGACGCCACCTGCATGCCGCCGATCACGGCGATGGCCACGTAGTTCAGGTTGCTGATGAAGTTCATCGTGGGCTGGATGATCCCCGAGATGAACTGCGCCCTGAAGCTGGCCTGGTACAGCTCCTCGTTCTCCTGGGCGAACTGCCGGACGGCGTCCTCCTGGTGCCCGAAGACCTTGACCAGGGTGTGCCCCGTGTGGGTCTCCTCCACGCGGCCGGTGATCGTGCCGGTGCGGTCCCACTGGATCGCGAACTGGGTCTGCGAGCGCCGCGCGATGAACGCGGTCACCACGCCGGCGGTCGGGAGGACCAGCAGGGAGATCACCGCGAGCAGCGGGCTGATCGTCAGCATCATGATCAGCACCCCGATCACCGTGAAGATCGCGGTGAGGACCTGCGTCAGGCTCTGCTGCAGCGTGGTGGAGATGTTGTCGATGTCGTTGGTGACGAGGCTGAGCGTGTCGCCGTGCGGGTGGCTGTCGAAGTAGCGCAGCGGGAGCCGCCCCAGCTTCTCGTCCACCTGGCGCCGCAGCCGGTAGACGGTGCGCTGCGAGACGCCGGCCATGATGTAGTAGGTGGCCCACTGGAAGAGCGAGCTCAGGACGTAGACCACGGCCACCACGGCGAGGATGGCGCCCACGGCGCCGAAGTCGACGCCCACGCCGACGCTCACGTGCATCCCGCTCAGCATGTCGGCGATCTGCCCCTGGCCGTGCGCGCGCAGGAGCTGTTCCACCTGCGACTGCGGCGTGCCCGCGGGGAAGTACTGCCCGAGGTACTTGCCGAGCACGCCCTGGAAGAGCTGGTCGGTGGCGTTGGCGAGGATCCGGGGCGCGGCGACCTGGAAGGCGACGCCGACGATGGCGAAGACGACGACGATCCCGATCCACGCCCGCTCCGGGCGCAGCTCGCCGACCAGCCGGCGCAGGGTGCCCCGGAAGTCGCTGGCCTTGCCGCCACCGCCCATCATCCCGTGGCCGCCGAAGCCGCCACCCATGGGGCCGCGCCGTCCGGGGCCGAAGCCGCCCGCGAGCGGGCCGCGTCCCGGCCCGCCGCCCGGCCGCATCGAGCCGCTCACGCCGCCTCCTCCCGGGTCAGCTGCGAGTACACGATCTCGCGGTACGTCTCACAGGTCTCCATCAGTTCCTCGTGGGTGCCGATCCCCGCGATCGTGCCGCTGTCGAGCACCACGATCTGGTCGGCGTGCATGATCGTGCCCACGCGCTGGGACACGATGAAGACGGTCGCGTCGCGCGTCTCCTCGCGGAGTGCCAGCCGCAGCGCGGAGTCGGTCTTGAAGTCGAGCGCGGAGAAGCTGTCGTCGAAGACGTAGATCCGGGGCCGTTTCACGATGGCCCGCGCGATGGCGAGGCGCTGGCGCTGGCCGCCGGATACGTTCGTCCCGCCCTGGTCGATGGGCGCATCGAGCTGGTCAGGCATCGCCGAGACGAACTCGCGGGCCTGCGCGATGGTGAGCGCGTGCCACAGATCCTCGTCCGTGGCCTGCTCGTTGCCGTAGCGCAGGTTGGTGCCCACCGTGCCGCTGAACAGGTACGCGCGCTGCGGGACCAGCCCCATCAGGTGCCACAGGTCCTCCTGCCGGATGTCGCGCACGTCCACGCCGTCGATCAGGACGCTCCCCGAGGTGGCGTCATAGAAGCGGGGCAGCAGGTTGACGATCGTCGACTTGCCGCTGCCGGTGGCGCCCACGATCGCGGTGGTGGTGCCGGGCCGTGCCACGAACGAGATCTCGCGCAGCACGGCGTCCTCGGCGCCCGGGTAGCGGAACTCGACGTCGCGGAACTCCACCGTGCCGAGGGCCGCCGGCGCGGGAGCCGGCTGCTCGGGGTCGTGGAGGCTGATGGGCGTGTCGAGCACCGCGCTGATCCGCTCGGCCGATGCGGCGGCGCGCGGCACCATGACGAACATGACCGTGGCCATCATCACCGAGAAGAGGATCTGCATGACGTACTGCAGGAACGCCATCAGGTTCCCGATGGGCATGTCGCCGTTGTTGATGCGCAGCCCGCCGAACCACATGATCGCCACGCTGGAGAGGTTCATGATCAGGAACAGCGAGGGGATCATCAGTGCGAAGAGGCGCTGGACGCGCAGGGTCGTGTCGGTCAGGTCGGCGTTGGCGTCGTCGAAGCGCTGCTCCTCGTGGCCGGTCCGCACGAAGGCGCGGATCACGCGCACGCCCTCCAGGTACTCCCGCATGACCCGGTTGATCCGGTCGATCTTGACCTGCATGGCGCGGAAGAGCGGCATCGCGCGGGAGACCAGGCTGCCCAGCACGATGGCCATGAGCGGCACGATGATCACCAGGATGCTGGAGAGCGGCACGTCCTCGCGGAGGGCCATGATCACGCCGCCCACGGCCATGATCGGCGCGAGGATCATGACGGTCAGGGCCATCACGATGACCATCTGGACCTGCTGGACGTCGTTGGTGTTGCGGGTGATCAGGGAGGGTGCACCGAAGATGTTCGTCTCCACCTGCGAGAAGGCGAGCACCTTGCGGAAGACGGCGTCGCGGACGTCACGCCCGAAGGCCATCGCGGTCCGCGACGCGTAGTAGATGGCGATGATCGAGGTGATGCCGAGCAGCAGCGTGACGCCCAGCATCAGGGCGCCCGTGTGCATGATGTAGGTGGTGTCGCCCTTCGCCACGCCGTTGTCGATGATGTCGGCGTAGAGGTTGGGCAGGTAGAGGTTCGCGATGGCCTGCACGGTCAGCAGGGCGACCACGACGAGCAGCGAGCGCCAGTAGGGGCGCAGGTACGTGGTCAGGAGCCTGGTCATGGGTGGACGTCCTCGTGCTCCGCGGCCCGGGCCGCCGGGTCGTCGGGTGTGGCGCCGCAGTCGGACGCCGATTCCTGGTCGTGCATGGGTGCGAGCCGCTGGCGGGCCGCGCGCAGGCCGCGGATCCCGGCGAGCAGGCCGGCGAGCTCGTCGTCGGTGAGTTCGGCGAGCAGGCGCGCGAGATGCTCGCGCCGGCGGGAGGCGAAGACGCGGAAGACGCCGGCCCCCTGCTCGGTCAGGTGGACGGCCACCACGCGCCGGTCGTCGGTCGCGTGGCGCCGCTCGACCAGCCCGCGCCGCTCCATCCGGTCGATGATCCCGGTCGCGCTCGCCACGGAAACGTCCAGTTCGTCGGCCAGGCGGCTCATGGAGAGCGGGCCCTCGGCCTCGATCACGGCCACCACGTTCAGCTGGATCAGGCTGAGGGCGCCGCGGTGCCAGTTCCGGAACATCCCGACGCGATCGCGCGGCGGCCAGCCGGTCAGCTCGTCGAGCAGCTCGTCGCTGATCGGCCGGACAGTCGCGTCGGCTGGGGGCGTGGCCGTGTCAGCGGGCGCCGTGCCCGCATCGGCTGGGCGTGCCGTCGCGCCGGCAGGCGCCGGGCCCGTATCGGCTGGGCGCGTGGCCGCGTCACCAGGCGCCGTGCCCGCATCGGTGGGGCGTGCCGTCGCACCGGCCGATTCTCCGCGTTCGTCGACCGACCCCGTGCTTTGGTTGCCAACGACATTCAATGTCATGCTGAAGGTATAACCGATGTGGCCCAAAGCCGCAAGCGCTGCCGCCGATGGCGACGTCCTGCGGCAATTCGATGGGAGGACCGCCATGGAGCCGCCGGACTTCGACCTCGCGGGCCAGGTCGCGCTCGTCACCGGCGCCGGCCGGGGGATCGGGCGCGACATCGCCCTGACGCTGGCTGCCTGCGGCGCGCACGTGCTGGCCGGGGTGCGCGACCGCGACGCGGCCGATCGGTTCGCGGACGCTCCGGGACCGGGTCACGTCGAGCTCCTGCTGCTCGACGTGCGGGACGTCGAAGGCACGCGGGCGGCCGTCGACGCGGCGGTCTCCCGGCTGGGGCACATCGACATCCTGGTCAACAACGCCGGCCTCGGCGCGAACCATGACGCGCTGGCGGTCACGGAGGCCGACTGGGACGAGATGATGGCGGTCAACCTGCGCGGCCTCTTCTTCACGACCCAGGCGGTGGCCCGCCACATGGTCGAGCGCGGCTACGGGCGCATCGTGAACATCGGGTCGCAGGCCGGTCTCGTCGGGATACGGCGCCACGCCGTCTACTCCGCGAGCAAGGGCGGGGTCCATGCGCTCACGCGGGTGCTCGCGCTCGAGTGGTCGGCATCGGGCGTGACGGTCAACGCCATCGCGCCGACGTGGATCTACACGCCGGGCACGGCCGAACGGCTCGACGATCCGGCCTTCCTTGCCGACGTGCTCTCCCGCATCCCGCTCGGCCGGGTGGGCACCACCGCCGACGTGGCGGCCGCCGTGGTCTACCTGGCCTCACGGGCCGCGGGACTCGTCACCGGGGCGGTCCTCCCGCTGGACGGGGGCTGGACCGCGCAGTAGTGGCCGGTTTCGGGAGCCCCGATGTCGGGGCCAGGACATTGCCAAGCCCCAGGCCCTCCTCCGCCTCTCTCGTGTCCCGGCGCGGCGAAGCGCTCCGCCCCGGGCGATCCCCCCGGCCCCGGCTCTCGTGCCTGCCTCCGTCTACCCTGCGACCGGCACCGACGTGCGGCCCGCGGAGCGCTCGAGGACCCAGTAGAGGACGCCGGCCACGACGAACCCGACGACGTACGTGACGTCGGCACCGCCGAGCGCATTCGCCATCGGGCCCACGTACAGCGTCTGGTTGAAGAACGGGATCGAGGCCACGAAGCCCACCACGAGCGCCACGAGCCCGTTGCGCCCCGAGGGGAGCCGGGCGAAATCGGCCACCCGGTGCATGTCGAACCGGCCCCCGCGGAGCCGCCAGTCGACCAGGACGATCGCCGCCCAGGGGCCGATCCAGTAGGTGATCAGCAGCAGGTAGTTCTCGAACGTCGACTGGAAGTTGCCGTAGTAGAGGTAGAGCGTGGCGCCGAAGCTCAGCACACCCACCACGGCTGCCGAGAGCGGACGCCAGATCCGGACGCCGGCCGCCAGCAGCGAGAGCGATCCCGTGTAGTCGTTCATCGCGTTCACGGCGACGGTGCCGAAGAAGATCGCGACCATGGCCAGCGCACCGACGATCCCGCCGCCCACGATCTGGTTGATCTGGTGCGTCGCGTCGGCCGTCGAGTTGCCCAGCGCGTTGGAGACCGCGAGGCCGAGCGCCTCGAGCCAGGTGGCCGAGATCCCCAGCCCCAGGAAGGTCCAGCCGAAGATTCGCGAGGCTGGCGCGTCGGACGGCAGGTAGCGCGTGTAGTCGGAGGCATAGAGCGCCCAGGCGAAGTTGAAGCTGCCGGCGATGGTGGTCATCAGCACGAACGTGCCGAGGGACGCGCCGGAGCCGTTGGCGAGGGCGAAGTCCATCTTCGGCGCCGCCGCCACGGTGACCACGGCGAAGAGGAGGAAGAGCCCGAGGGCCGCCCACTTCTCGAACGTGTGGATCGCCTCGTAGCCCACGATCGAGAGGAGCGCCTGGCAGATGATGACGACCAGCAGGCTCACCGGGAACGGGATCCGGCCGCCGGTCAGCACGTCGATCGCGTATGCGCCGAAGAACGCGTTGATGGCGTCCCAGGCGATGGTGCTGAGCCAGTTGACCGCGCCCGGGACCACGATCGTCTTGCCGAAGGGGAGCCGCGAGGCTGGGATCTGGGCCATCCCGCTCCGGGGGCCCATGGCCGCCAGGACGCCGACCACGGCGGCCGAGATGACGTTCCCCACGATGATCGCGGCGAGCCCGGCCCACCAGCCCAGGCCGATGAAGCTGGCGGTGGCCAGGGTGCCGATGGCGAACGCCGCCGGGACCAGGTTCGGCGTGAACCAGACGGTGAAGACGCGGGCCAGGGATCCGTACCGTCCCGTCAGCGGGATCGGGTCGATGCCGTGCCCCTCGATGGTCAGGTCACCCTCGCGGGTGGGCATCGTGTCGCGGGCGACCGCAACCGCATCCATGGTGCTCAACCTCCTCGTGTGAAGGTGACCGGCACGTCGGCACCGGCTCGATGGACCGTGCTCCGGGCGGGTTCGGTCTCGGCGACCACCCGGCCCTCCCGGATCACCCAGCGTGCGGCCGGCCGCAGCCGGATCGCCTCCGCCTCGTCCTCGCAGTCGAAGATCGCGAGGTTGGCCGGAGCGCCCTCGCGGACGCCCCAGTCGCCGCGCCCCGACGAGCGCATCGGGTTGGTCGTGACCATCTCCCAGGCGCGGAACAGCTCCCCGCGCCCGGTCATCTGCGCCACGTGCACCAGCATCGAGAGGGCATCGAGCATGGAGCCCCGGCCGAGCGGGTACCACGGGTCCATGATCGAGTCGTGCCCGCACGCCACGTTGATGCCCGCGGCGTCGAGCTCCTTCACGCGGGTCATGCCGCGGCGCTTGGGGTACGTGTCGAAGCGGCCCTGCAGGACGATGTTGTCGAGCGGGTTGGCCACGATCGTCACCCCCGCCCGGCGCAGGATCTGGATCAGCTTGAAGGCATACGCGTCGTTGTAGGAGCCCATGGCGGTCGTGTGCCCCGCCACCACGCGCCCCTGCATCCCCTCGCGCATCGTGCGCGCGGCGACGTGCTCCAGGAAGCGCGACTCCGGGTCGTCGGTCTCGTCGCAGTGCAGGTCGATCGGCTTCCCGGTCTCGCGCGCGAGGTCGAAGATGAACTGCACCTCGGCGATGCCGTCCTCGCGGGTCCACTCGTAATGCGGGATCCCGCCGATCACGTCGCAGCCCAGGCGCATCGCCTCGCGCATCAGCGCCTCGCCATCGGGGAACGAGAGGATCCCGTCCTGCGGGAACGCGATCAGCTGCAGCTCGACGACGTCGCGGAGCTCTTCGCGCAGCTCGATGAGCGCACGCAGGGCGACCAGGTTCGGGTCGCAGACGTCCACGTGGGAGCGGATCAGGCCGGTCCCCTGGGCCACCTCCCAGAGGACCGCCTCGCGGGCGCGCCGCTTGACGTCCTCGTGGGTGAGGGTCCGCTTGCGCTCGGCCCAGGTCAGGATCCCCTCGATCAGGGTGCCGGACTGGTTGTACCTCGGCTCGCCGACGGTGAGGACGGCGTCGAGGTGGACGTGGGGATCGACCAGCGGCGGGCTGACGAGACGGCCGTCGGCGTGGAGCTCGAGCGCGCCGTCGGCCGGGATGGCGCCGGCGGGGGCGATGCGGGCGATCGATCCGCCCGCGACCCCGATGTCGACGGGGTCCGGGCGTCGGTCGGAGGTGGGGTGGGGGCGCGCCGCCCGGATGATCAGGTCCATCCGGGGAGATCCAGGTGCGGCCGCGCGCGACAGTGCATGCTCTCCTCCTCGCCGGGCTCACTGGGCCGGTCCATGGGGGTTTCGCGGGGGATCGGGTTTCGCGGGGGATCGGGTTTCGCGGGGGATCGGGTTTCGCCGGGGGATCGGGTTTCGCCGGAGGATACCAGATCCGATACCGGCGCCGGCAGGGCGGATCGCGGGGCCGCGGCCCGACATCGGCCGATCGGGGAGCCCGGCGGCAGGGCGGGCGCGGCGATCTCCCCGGGCGCGGCGATCCCCCCGGGGTGCCGCGGTCTCCCCGGGCGCGGCGATCCCCCGGGCGCGGCGATCCCCCGGGCGCGGCGATCCCCCGGGCGCGGCGATCCCCCCGGATGCCGAGATCCCCCCGGGTGCCGAGATCCCCCCGGATGCCGAGATCCCCCCGGGTGCGGCGATCTCCCCGGGCGGCCGCGGTCTCCCCGGCCCGGCTTTCCTGCAGAACGCGCGCCCGCAGAGCCCTATGTCCGATCCGGTGACGCTTTCCTGCGGCATGTGCGCCCGCAGAACCGTATGTCCGATCCGATGGTGGCGCCCGGCGCCCGGGGGCCCGCGACCGGCTGCCACGTCCCAGAGAAGGCCCCATTACGCACGACTCACCCACGGTTCACGCACGATCCGGGACGTTGCGGCACCCCGCCGAGCGCTCGCGCCGCCACCGACTACGTCATGCGCCCCGTTCGCGCTCTCCGTACCGACATACGGCTCCGCTGGTGCACATCCTGCAGGATCGGCCTCCGGCCGGCCTTCAGCCTCCGCCTCCGGCCGGCCTTCAGCCTCCGCCTCCGGTCGGGGCCGATCCTCGGCTCAACCGCCCCGAACGGCATCCACCGCCCTGCCGGTACGCCGCCGGCCCGCCGCCTGGCGCCTCGCAGCCCCTCGCCGCCCGGTACGCCGCCGGCCCGCCGCCTGGCGCCTCGCCGCCCGGCACGCCGCCGATATGCTGCCGGCACGCCGCCGATATGCTGCCGACACGCCGCTGGCCCGCCGCGGCAGCTCGCCCCCAGCCCCTGACCGGCCTCTGGCCGCCTCCTGTCCCTGGCGGCGCTCTGCGCTGCCGGCCGGCCGCGGCAGCGCCTCCCGCCGCCCCCTGCCACCCGGCGCGCGATCGCCGTCCCGCGCTCAGCTTCCGAACGCGACCGCCGACCAGGAGTGCCCGCCATCGCGGGTCACGTAGAGCGTGCCGGTGCCCACGCGGGCGGCGCTCCCGGTGCCCGTCCCCGACTGCGTGATGGCCACGCCCTGGGTGCTCGTCGTGAATCCCAGGTACGTGAACGTCGCCGGGTTCGACGAGCCGAACGACAGCACCGTCTGCCAGGTCTGGCCGCCGTCGAACGAGCCCAGCATGGCCGACGACTGCGTGATCCCGGCGACCAGCACCGTCCCGGCGGACGGCGTCGCGATGCTCTCCACCTGCTGCAGCGGGATCGTCGTCCCGGCCTGGCTGAACGTCGAGCCGCCGTCGTGCGACAGGTACAGGTGCTCGCCCTGCGGCGTGCTCCAGAGGCCGACATCACAGGCCGCCGCCAGTTCGGTCGGGCTCGACGCCGCCAGCACCGCCGGTCCGGTGACGCTGGAGCAGACCGCGTTCCAGCTGCCCCAGGCGCCGCCGGAGAGGCGCGCACCGCCGACCACCACCCGGTCGACCTGGAGGAGCCAGCCGCTCGACCCCGACAGCACCAGCTGCGTGCTCGGCACCGGTCCGGCCCCGATCTGGACGCTCGTCGGAGACAGCGCCCACGCGTCCTGGCCAACCGGGCTCGTGGCGACCCGCACCGCCGGGGCCCCCGTCATGTCGTAGAAGACGGCCTGCACGGACCCCGCCGAGGCCTCGAGCGCCACCACTGCGGCGGACGCTGCGCCCGGGATCGTCACCTGCTGCCACGTGCTGCCCCCGTCGTGCGTGGCCCAGAGGTCGGGGCCGAAGGCCCAGCCGTCCTGCGCGTCGGCGAACCGCAGCCCGCTCACGCCCGACCCGGCGGCCATGCCCGAAACCGGGATCAGGCCGTCGCTGCTGATCGGCGCCGCCGGCGCAGGGATGCTCGTCCACGTCGCGCCGCCGTCGGTGGTGTGCATGATCCAGGCGCACTGTCCGGTCGAGCAGGGCACCGCGCCGAGCACCCACCCGACGTCCGCCGAGACGAAGGTCACGGAGACCGGCTGGAACCCGGATGGCGCAGGCCCACCGATGCCGGCCGATGCCGCCGGCGCGATCGACCCGGCGGCCGGGACCGATGCGGCCGGGCCGACCGATGCAGGCGCGCTCGGCGCCGACGAAGCCGGCGATCCTCCCACGCCCGGTCCGCCGCCGACCGGCGTGCCCCCGCCCGGCCGTGCGACGAGCGCGATCCCTGCCACGGCGACCAGGACGACCGCCGCCGCAAGCGCGGTCAGGCCCCGGAGGGTCGCGCCGCGCACGAACGATCCGCGACCGGATGCGAGGAGCGTCGCCCCTGCCGCCGCCGGAACCGTCGACGGGATCGACGCCACCCGCTCGACCAGCCGGTCCGGGGCAGGCTCGGACGCGAGGTCGCGCAGCACCGAGCGAACCTCGTCCTCGAGTCGATCGTCACCGCGCATCGCGCACCTCCTCGTCGGCCGCTCCCAGGGCGTCGCGCATCTGCCGGAGCGCGTAATGGAGTCGTGACTTGACCGTTCCCGCGCCCACCCCGGTGCGCTGGGCGATCTGGTCGACCGTCAGGTCGAGGTAGAAGCGCAGCACCACCACCTCGCGGTGGTCGGGGCTGAGCCTCCGGATCGCCTGGGCCAGCGCATCGCGTCGCGCGGTCGCCTCGGCCAGGTCGGGCAGACCCGACCCGGTCCCGTCCGATCGATATGCACGCCCTGCCGCGGCCGCGGTGCCCACCGACGTCCCGCCGAGGTCGGCCCCGCCGAGGTCGGCCCCGCCGATCGACCGCACCGTCCGCCGTCGGGCGCGCAGCCGGTCGCGACACGCATTCACCAGGATCCGCCCGAACCAGGCATCGAACCTGGCTGGGTCGCGCAGCTCGGAGAAGCGACGCCAGGCGGACAGCGCCGCGTCATGCGTCGCATCCTCGGCATCGGCGCGGTCGCCGAGGAGCAGCGTGGCGTAGCGGTATGCCTCGTCGAGCACGTGCCGGTCCACCAGCCCCGCGAACGCGCGACTGCGGGCGTCGTCCATGGACGTGTCGCGCACGCTGACCTCCACCGCGCGGCTTCCCTGCAACTGGATCATGACGAACTGACGTCGGAGCCGCACAGAACGTTCAACTCGGTCTCAGTGGACTGCCACGCGGATGATGCACGCGCTGCGTCCACTCCAGGCCGGGTCCGGTGCCGGCCGGCACGTTCACGGTTGCCGGCGAGGACGCCTCGGAAGCGCACTGGCAGGACCCCGGGATCGTGGCCGCGAACACGATCCGGCGGGACCGAGTACCGTGGACCCGTGCCGGCTCGTGTCGCGCCTGCGACCGCGTCTCTCCGGCATCGGCGTCGTCCTCCGGATTCCCGGGGGCCGCGCACCCCGGCGTCCGGCCCTGGGACGCCCACGAAACGAGGGTTGCCAGTGTCGAAGCATTCGGCCATGGCCCGTGAGCGACGGGTCGCGGAAACCGAGCGGATGCGCCAGCTGCAGGATGCCTGGATCGGTCGTCTCACCCAGGAGGCGGCCGCCGCGTTCACGCGATCGGTGGACGCCGCGCGCGCACGTGGGCCGGAACCTCGGCACCCCGACATGCCGCCCGGCACGGCGCCGCGGCCGCCGCGTCCGGGGCACGAGCCCAGGCCGCCCAAGGCGCAATCGCAGCCGCGCGGACATCGCTGACATGCGAAAGCGCAAGCAGACGTATCCGCCGGCTCGTACGGCGACCAGCCAGCGATCGACGAACCGGGCCATGCCGATGGAGCGGCCCACCGTCGTCTCGATCGATGTGAACGCGCTCGCCGGTGCCGGCGGACTCGCGGTGGGGGACCGCGTGCGGATCAACGGCACCGGGCTCTATGCCGGCGAGACCGCCGTGGTGGAGGCGCTTACCGGCACGGCGATCCCGTCCGTCTTCGTTCGCACCGACGCCGGCGGCACCCGTCGGGTGCGCACGATCGACGTCCAGAGGTTGCCTGCCGAGGATGGCCGGGGACTGCCCGCGGAGGATCGCCGGGCGCAATAGCCCTCACGCAGGGACCCGGCTGGCGGACGCGCCGGACGACGCACGCGTCCCCGGGCCCGTCGGCTGGTCGCCGAGCGTCGACCCCTCGCTGCGCCGGACCGGTCAGGTGCCCTGCGGCCGCTCCCCGCGCTCCTGGAGCCCGGAAGCCGGCCACCCGGTCGCCGACCGGCGACTTGCCCGGGGCCGTCGGCCGT
>JAJYDP010000863.1 GCA_021777365.1 Chloroflexota bacterium
GGACGAGCGCCGTGGAGACGTTGCCCTGGTAGACAGTCTGGATGGCCAGCACCTGGTTCTTGGTGTTGAGCAGCACGACACGCAGCTCCTCGCGGTCCAGGCGGCCCATCTGCAGCACCAGCCGATCCGCGAGGTCGCGCGGGGTGCGCACCGTGAACCGGCCGCTCGGCCAATCCGCCAGGAGCCGGCGTCCGAGCTCGAACGCCGCGACGAGCTGGCAGGCGCGGGCCGATCCGACGCCGGGCAGCGACTCGAGCTCGACGACGCTCGCGCCCGCGAGCCCGGCAAGGCCCCCGTGCGTGGCCACGGCCTCCGACGCCAGCTCGACGGCGCTGTGGCCGGCGGCGCCGCTTCCCCAGATCAGCGCCACGAGCTCTGCGTTCGACAGCCCTGCCGGGCCCCGGGCCGCGAGCCGCTCGCGGGGCCGCTCCTCCGGCGGCAGTTCGCGGATCAGGCGCGGACGGACCGACGTGCTTCGGACCCGCGGGTCCGTCACCGGACGCGGCTCGCGCGACGGGCGCCTCGGCAGCGGATGGGCGGCTTCCCCGGCCGCCGGACAAGGGACAGGGACCGACGGCACCGTCCTCGACCGACCCGACGGCGGGCGCCGGTCAGCGGCCGGCTGCCCGGTGGGTTCGGGCTGCCCGGTGGGTTCGGGCTGCCCGGTGGGCGTCGATCGCTCGGCCGGAGCGGGCCACCCGGACGTGGCGGGCGGCATGATCGCCGCGGCCTCGGGGGCCATCGGGTTGCCGGGCTCCACACCGGGAAACGCCGGGGAAGGCAGGGCGGGCACGGGATCGTGCATGAGATCTGGAGACACGGTCATCAGGCGGCTCCTGCTCCCGGCGGAGAGTGGCGCCCCCGGGCCCGGACAACGGAGCCCGCCGAATCCTCCGCCATCCGGCCCCGGGAGCTGACGCGATCCTAGGCGCGGGCACTCATCGCCGGCTCTCCGCCGACTTGACGCGGAGTTGCGACCGCCACGATCGGGTGCCCGCCGAGCTGCGGGCCACGGGTGGCTCGCCCGGCCGCCTCGGCCGTTACGGGCGGATCGCCGCCGTCGTCAGCAGCAGGAGTACCGCGATGCCGTTGAACGTCATGTGCCCGGCGATCGAGGCGACGATCCCGCGCTGCGAGAACAGCCACCCGAGCACGTACCCGACGGGCAGGATCACGATGAACTGCAGCACCGCCATCCGCAGCCCGTCGCCCGCGTTCGACGCGGTCACGTTCAGGATATGGGCGGCCGCAAAGAACAGCGTCGCGCGGAGCAGGGCGCTCCGCAGCCCGAGGTCGCGCCACCACGCGGTGAGGGCGAGGCCGCGGAAGAACGACTCCTCGCCGATCGGGGCGATCACCACCGCGGCGACCACGGTCGCCACCGCGTCCACGGGCGAGCGGGGCACCGGCAGCGCGCTCGGCAGCTGGGCCCCGAGCAGTGCGGCGATCGCGCCACCCACCAGGATCGTGACGATGTAGGTGGGGACCATCATCGCGACCCCCGACATCGCGTCGCCGGCGAACCGCGCGCGCGAGTTCCGCCACCCCGCCGGCCACCCCATCGCGGGCCAGTCGAGGGCGTGGGTGCGCACCACGAACAGCCAGATTACGCCGACGTACGCCAGCGTGGTCAGCGCGACGACCACGAGCGCTCCCAGCGACTGGGATTCGGGCGCGATCAGGTTGATGGCGCTGAGCAGCCCGACAACGACGGTCACGCCGAAGAGGACGACCCCGAACAGGATCAGCGGCGACGGCCCACGGTAGCGATCCTCCCGCCGGTCCCCGCGCGCGAGCACCTGGTAGCCCGCCGCGCTGGCAAGCGACACCGTGAGCGCGATGAAGGCCCCGAAGAGGAGCGCGACGGCGGCAGGGCCGGCCGGGCTCGATGCGGAAGCGCTGGACGCGGCCGCGCCGGCCACGACGAAAAGCCCGATCCCCACGATGGCGAGGAGCCAGGCGGCCACGTACAGGCCCGGCGCCGGGCGGCCTTCCAGGCTGAAGATGGCGGCACCGGGCGGGCCGTGGTGCGAGTCCGCTGCGGGCTGGTCCGCGGCGGAGGTGCCCAGCGCATCGGTCGTCCCGTCCTGTCCGCTGCCGCCCTCGACGAGGGTGCCCCGGTCGAGGCCGTTGCCGTGCCGGCGGACCGCGTACAGATCCGGCCCGACCCGGCCGGGGCCGTCCTCCCCGGACCCCGCGGGAGGGCCCGTGTCCGGTCCCTGGGCGGGGCCTTCGCTCACCGAAGCGGCGTTCCCCGCACGGGGTGATCGGCGCGGATCGGTTCCAGGCTGCCGGTCGCGATCGCGGGAGACGTCGTCTCGGTGTCGGCGGACAGCGCGCCGGGCGAGGCGGTAGCCCCGGCTCGCACGCCCCGGCGCCGTGGCGTCGATGTCGGGCGTGCCGCACCGGCGATGGGCAGCAGCAGGAGGTCGGCCCCGCACCACGCGCACACGGCCCAGTCGAGCTCGACCCGACGGCTGCACGACGGGCATACCCGACGAAGCTGGTTACGGCAGGTCGGACAGACCAGCCAGTCGGCCTCCACGCGGCGGTCGCAGTTGGCGCAGTGCGGCTGGGCTTCGATCTCCCGCAGCATCGCCTCCTCGGCGATGGCCCGTTCGTTGGCCTCGGCGACGGTCTCACCGGGGCGGACGAGCCGGTACAGCAGCAGGCCGAACGGGAACAGGATCGGGG
>JAJYDP010000058.1 GCA_021777365.1 Chloroflexota bacterium
AGCCCAGCAGGAGTCCGATCAGCAGCTCGAGGGGGGCGGCCAGGATGACGGCGAGAGGGGCGGCCGCCATCCGGGCGTGGCCGGCCAGCAGGACCGCGAAGGCGGCGGCGATGCCGGCCTTGACGGCGGCCGGCACGGCCCGGTGCCCCACGATCGGCGCCGCCACAACGAAGCCCGTGGTGCGCATCAGCACGAGGAACAGCGCGGCCACCTGGCCGCCGGCCAGCGTGAGGGTCATCGCGCGGCCTCCGGCAGCGCCTGGATGAGGAGCGTCGTGAAGCCCACGAGCTGGGCCAGCATCCATGGCCCGGCCACCCAGAGGATGGCCGCCACCACGACCAGCTTGGGGAGAAACGTCATCGTCGCCTCGTTGATCTGGGTCGCGGCCTGCACGACGGAGATCACCAGGCCCACCACCAGCGTTACGACCAGGATGGGCCCCCCGACGAGCGCCGTGGTGAGGAGCGCCTGTTGCAGCAGCGTGACGACCTGGGGCGTGGTCATGCGTGGCTCACCCGAAACTCCGCACCAGCGACTGGACCACCAGCACCCATCCGTCGACCAGCACGAACAGGAGCAGCTTGAACGGCAACGAGATCTGGGTCGGCGGCACCATCACCATGCCCATCGACATGAGGGCCGACGCAACGACCAGGTCGATGATCAGGAACGGGATGAAGAGCAGGAAGCCCATGGTGAAGGCGGTCTTCAGCTCGCTGACGACGAAGGCCGGCAACAGCGCGTCGAGCGGGATGTCCGCCGCGACCTTCGGACGCGGTTGCTTGTCGAGGCTGATGAAGACCGCCAGGTCGGCCTGCCGCGTCTGGCTCAGCATGAAGGTCCGCACCGGCGCGATCCCCTGGTCGAACGCCTGCTGCGCCGTGATCTGGTTGGCGAGGTAGGGCTGGACGGCATCGCTGTTGACCTGGGTCCAGACCGGCGCCATGACGAACAGGGTCAGGAAGAGCGCCAGGCCGATCAGCACCTGGTTGGGTGGCAGCTGCGGGATCCCGATGGCGCTCCGCAACAGCGACAGCACCACGATGATGCGCGTGAAGCTGGTGGCCATCAGCAGGAGCGCCGGGGCAACGGCCAGCACGGTGAGGGCGATGAGGATCTGCAGCGAGAGGGCAAACGTGCCGCCGCCGCTCGCCGCCTGACCGGTGCCCACCTGGACCGAGACGTCCGGGGCCTCGCCGCTGCATGCGGCGGCCGCAAGCATGGCCGCGCCGGCAAGCAGCAACAGCTGGGCAGCGCGGCCAGGGCGTGGGATTCGGGTGGCTGTGGCGAGCACGCGATTCCGTCCGACATGGCGCGGGCTGCCACTCATGCCGAGCGTGCCTCGGTCGTCCCGGGGATGGGTGGGCGGCGCTGACCCTGGCCGGCTGCCCATCGCCGGCTCCGCCCGGACGTCCGCGGCGTCTGCAGATCGGCCAGGGTGACGAGGCCGGCCGGACTGAGGCCGACGACGAGCTCGCGTCCTCGAATGGAGACCACGTAGAGGCTGGCTTTGGGGGCGATGGCGCGCGTCTCGAGTACGGCGATGCCGCCGCCGGGCGTCGAGCGGCCGCCCTGGAGGCGGCGCAGCGCGCGGAGCGTCAGGTAGAGCAGGCCCAGGACGAGGACGGTCTTGGCCGCCAGGTCGAGCAGATCGATGCCGGCCGTCGCGCCGAACCCCTGGAGCCCCGAGGCCATGCCGGTGGGCGCGGCTCCGGTCACGCCGGTGGGCGCGGTTCCGGTCACCGATCCAGTGATGGGGGGGGCGGACGTGGCGGTTGCCGCACCGGGGATGCCGGCGGACGATGGGACGCCCGCCAGCTGCGCCAGGAATGCCAGCAGTGCGATGGCCGCCACCAGTATTGCGGCGTGCGCGAGCAGGCCGGATCGACCGTGGGGACGCCACGTGAGCAGGGGGTGCGTCGCCCGGAGGGCATGCCCGTGCGACCCGCGCACGGGACGACCGGTCGCATCGCGGCGAGGGTCGCGTCGACGAGCGACCACGTCGAACGTGTCCGGACGCCGTCCGATGGCGTCCGCCGGCGTGGGCGGAGCGGCGCGCGTCGGCGAGCCCGCGCCGCGCTGCGCGATGCCCCCCACCGTCACATCGAGCAGCTGCCCGATCCCGGCCGTCATGCCACTCCTGCCGACGCGATGCGCCCGTGACGGGAGACGATCGTCATGACCCGAACGCCGAAGTTCTCGTCGACCACGACGACTTCGCCCTGGGCGATGGGGTGGCCGTTCACCAGCACGTCGACCTGCTCGCCGGCGAGCTTGTCGAGCTCGACGATGGATCCCGGGGCGAGGGCAAGGATGTCGCGGATGGGGAGCCTGGTCCGCCCGATCTCGACCGTGACCTCGAGATTGACACCCAGCAGCAGGTCGATGTTGGCGGCGGGCTGTTCGACGGGGCGCGGGCTGAGCTGGTCGAACGCGGCGTTGCGCACGATCGGCGGCTCGGCGGCTCGGCTGGGAGGCAGCGAATCCTCGGCACCGCCCGCCAGGCGAGTGGGGCCAGCGGCGGCACCCCGTGCGGCTGGCACGGGGTCTGAGGCGGGGGCGCGTGCCACAGCTGACGCCGAGGGCCCGGCGGCCGTCGGGGCGATGGCGGATGCGGGCACGGGGGGCGTCACGATCGGCGCGGCGGTGGCGGGCGCATCTGCATCCGGCGTATCGCTCAGTGCCTGGAGCGCCGCCAGGTGCGCCAGGAGCTCCGCCTCGACTGTCGCCGGCACCGCCAGGACCAGCCCGCACGGTTGCGCCTCGCCGCTCGTCAGTTCCAGCCGGACGAGCAGGAGTTCGGTGCCCGGCTCCGGTGCGACGCGATCGCCGGGCCCGAGGCTGAGCCCCTCGCCGAGGGCCGCCCCCAGCGCCTCGTCGAGGGCGGCTGCGAGCGCCCCCGCGAGCCTGTCCGCATCGGCCGGAACGCCCGCCAGGGTTGTCGAGGCTGCCGGATCGAGCGCCGCCCAGGCGACCCGGCGTGGCGCGCCAAGCAGTTCGAAGCTGGCCACGGGAAGGAACGCCGTCTCATCGAGCTGCCAGCCGCCCTCGGTCACCGCGGCGTCCGGCTCGCAGCGATGGGCGGCGACGCGGAGCGCGCGCAGGGTGACGGGAGCTGAGACGTGCGCCGACGCCGCCTCCTCGAGCGCGGATCGGAGCAGCGGCACGTGCGGCGCCTGTGCGCTCGACAGCGGTCCCGCGTAAGGGGCCCATGCCAACGTGGCCCAGTCCATCCCTCAGCCCTCCACGGCGCGCAACGGCGTCACGATCTGCAGTGCGAGTCGGTCACCCACCCGCCCGGGCCTTGCCCACAGGCGCGGGCCGTCGGCGATCGTCACGGCGATCGGACGGTCCACGCGGTCGTCCACTCGGATCACGTCCCCGGGCTGCAGCGAGGTGAGCGCCTCAACGGGCAGCTCCACGCTGCCGAGGACAGCCCGCACGGGGATCTCCGCTTCGAGCAGGGCAGCCTCCACTTCCTGGCGGTACGTGGCGTCGGCCGCACTCCGCACGGGCTGCGCATACCACGCGGTCGCGGAGAGCCGCGGCAGGAGCGGCTCGAGCGCGGCATGCGGGTAGCAGAGCGACACCGGAGCCGCCTGTCCACCGAGACGCAACTCGAACGTCAGCACGGCCGCCACCGTCGACGGCGCGGCGACCCGCAGCAGCGCAGGCCCGAGCGCCAGCTCGGTGACGCGCCCGCGCAGCTGTGCGAGGTGCGCCCAGGCTTCGTCGAGGGGGTTGATCAGCTCCGCGATGGCCCGTGCGATCAGGTCGGCCTCGATGGCGGTCGGTTCGCGGCGCTCGTCGGGGACCCGCCCGGGGCCGCCGAGCAGGCGGTCGATGATGGCGAAGGCGAGCGGCAGATCCAGGTCGAGCAGGAAGGGACCGCCCAGCGGATCTGCCACGAGCACGGCCAGCTGCGTCGGCAGTGTGAGGCCCTCGACGTACTCATCGAAGAGCATCTGTTCGGCGCCCGCGAGCTGCATCGAGACGGGCATCCGCAGACGCGCCTGGAGTCGCGCGGCCGTGAGGCGCGCCATGTTCTCGTGGACCGCCTGGAGTGTCCGCAGCTGGTCCTTGGAGAACTTGTTGGGGCGCCGGAAGTCGTACGTGCGTGCCACGCGGCCGACCCGCCGAGGTTCGCTCGACACGCGCTCGAGCGCCTGGTCGATCTGACCTACGTTGGCGGCCCCCAGGAGGGCGTCGATCTCCGCTTGCGACAGCATGGTGCGGCCCTACTGCATGACGAAGTCGGTGAAGTACAGGCTGAGGACGGTGCGCTGGCCGAGTGCCTGCCGCATCGCGGCAAGCAGCTCGGTCTTCAACGCCTCGCGACCCGCGCCCGAGACGAGATCGTTGGACGTGTGGCCCGCGACCACCTGCCCGAGCGTGTCGAGCAGGATCGCGACGTCGTCGGTGTACGCGGCATCCGCGGCCTGTTCCGCGGTGGCCCGCGCCTCCCCGGTGAGCGCATAGAAACTGGCGCTGTCGGGCCGCAGTTCGAGCGTGACGGCGATCTTGGCGTAGGTATACGCGCCGCCCGGGTGCAGGTTGATCACGCGGCTGTCGAGCGCGAGCATCGGCCCGTGCTGGCCGGGTGCCGGGTCGGGCACCGGCGGCGTCGTGCCGGTGTGCACGATCTGCAGGTATCCGACCGCGAGCCCGGCGATGAGCGCGACGGGGACGATGGCGACGATAGCGCGGCGACCTCCCGGCAGGTTCATGGCGTGCGCGGTACCTCAGGGCTGGAACGTGGGGATCAGCGCCGGAGACGGAGCGGCGGTGGTCGCGCTGGGATACAAGAGCACGATGTCGACACGGCGGTTGCGCGCCCGCCCATCTGGCGTGTCGTTCGACGCGATCGGGTTGTACTGGCCGAACGCTTCCATCGAGAGGCGCGCCGGATCGATGCCACGTGCGACGAGGGCGTCGAGGACGGCCCGTGCGCGGGTGGCGGAGAGGGCCCAGTTGTCCGCGAAGAGCAGCCCGTCGGGGGGCACGTTGTCCGTGTCTCCCTCGATGCGCACGTGGTTCGGCAACGGCGCGATCAGCTGGGAGACCCGGTCGAGCAACTGGGTCGAGGTCGCTTCCAGGACGGCCCGCCCGCTCTCGAAGAGGAGCGACCCACCGATGCGGATGAGGATCCCCTCGCTCACCTGAGACACCGTGACGCGGTCCTGCACGCCAAGGGAGATGGCCAGGTCCTCGAGGCCCGCCTGGATGGCCCGGTAGTCGGTGGCGACGACGCCGCTGCCGGCGGTGAACTGGCTGTCCGAGGAGGGCATCGTCTGCTGTCCAGAATCGATCGCGATCGGCCGCGCCCCCTGCAGCACGTCGACGTTGAACGCGGAGGAGAACGACTGCGCGAGCGCGGTGAACTTGCGGAGGTCCGTGTTGCTCATCGAGTACAGGACGATGAAGAAGGCCATGAGCAGGGTGATCATGTCCGAGTAGGTGAGCAGCCAGCGCTCTTCGTTGCCCTCACCGTGGCCGGTCGAGGCACGTGCCAGCCGGCGGCGTGCCATCAGGCAGCCTGCTCGACGACGACGGCGGCGGCGGCCGGGGCACCCGTGCCCGCCGGCTTCGTGGGGGCGGCGGGCGTCCCGAAGCTCGCCAGCTTCTGGGCCACGATGCGCGGGTTCTCGCCGGCCTGGATGGCCATGATCCCGACCAGCGCCATGCGTCGCTCCGCGACCTCCGCCGTGTCCTTCTGCCGCAGGTTCGAGGCGATCGGCAGCCAGAGGATGTTCGCGCTGGCGATCCCGATGAGGGTCGCGATGAACGCGACCGCGATCGACGCACCCAGCTGGCTCGGGTCGGAGAGGCGGCTGAGCACGCTGACCAGGCCCATCACGGTGCCGATGATGCCCATCGTCGGCGCGTACCCACCCATCGACTGGAACATCGCGATGCCTTTCTGGTGGCGTCGCTGCATGGCCTCGAGTTCCAGCTCGAGCACCTCCTCAACGGTGTCGGGCTCCAGGCCGTCGATCACCATCTGCAACCCGCGCCGGACGAACGGGTCGGCCACCTGGTCTGCGGAGTTCTCCAGCGCCAGCAGGCCCTCGCGCCGGGCGCGCTCGGCGAACTGGACCAGCAGCCCGCGCATGTCCGCGCCGCCGCTCGGCCGTGGCCTGGAACTGAGGACGAGGAGCCCGGGGAGCGCCAGGAACTCGTGCAGGGAGTACGAGGCGATCGTCGCGCCGAACGTGCCGCCGAAGATGATCGTGAGGGCCGGCGCATTGACGAACGCCATGGGCGAGGTGCCGTCCAGCATCGCTGCGCCGAGCAGCGCCACGAGCGCAATGACGATCCCGATCGGCGTGTCCACGGCTCAGCGTTCCCGCGCTGGCCGCAGCGCTTCGCGATAGGGGTTGGAGAACTGTTCGGGGGCCTCGGCCGCCGGTGGATCGGTGCGACGCCGTCCGCCGAAGCGCCCGTCATTGCGGATCGCGCGCTGGTAGGCCTGGAAGCGAGCCGCGATTTCGGCCGCGCGCTCCCGGACGAGCAGCTTGCGCCCGTCGACAAGGGTAACGACGGTGTCCGGGGTCTCCTCGACGCACTCGATGCGGTCGGGGTTGACGAGGAGGGCGGAGCCGTCCGGCCGCGTGATCGGGATCATACGTCGGCGGCCCGCGGTGCCGCGTGCCCCGCGTGGGCGATGACGGACGGCGCAGCCGGCGCCGCCTGGCCCATGGCCAGCCGCATGAGCCCGGCGCGCGAACGCAATCCGAGCTTGCGTGCCAGGTTGCCCCGATGGGTCTCCACGGTCTTCACCGAGAGCGTGAGCAAGTCGGCGATCTCGCGATTTGTCAGGCCCTCGCCGATCAGGTAGAGCAGCTGACCCTCGCGCGCGGTGAGGCCGTGCCGCTCGCCGATCGCCACGGCCCGTGCGGTGGCGACGCCGCCCGGGAAGCCGGCCACGACGCCGACGTTGCCCGCGAGGATGGCGCGCACCGCGGCGCCGAATGACTCGCGCCCGGCGCCGTCGAGGGCCACCACGCCGTCGACCCCGGCGGTGAGCGGGTCGGCGGGGCCGACCTCCGTGCCACTGGCCACGAGTGCGATGAGGCGGGGTCGGGGCCGCAACGACCCGAGCAACCGTGCCGCCTCGCTACCGCCGGGGCGGGGGTAGTCGAAGATCACCACGCGCGTGGGCAGGGCCGCCGCCAGTCGATAGGCCTCGAAGACCGACCCCACGCCGGCCGGCAAGTCGCACACGCGGTCCGCCCGCAGCAGCTCGACCAGGCCGGTCCGCATCAGCTCAGACGGGTGAGCCACGAGCACGCGCACCAGCCCGGCAGCGGACGTCTCGGGCCGCGACGGCGGGATGGGGCGGTACATCGACGTGGGCACGGGCGAGAACATGGGCGGCGATCCCTTCGAGTGGGTGGTTGGGCAACGTGGCAGGCGCGATCGACGGCCGATAGTGTTCGGTCGCGCCGCGCGCGCTCGGTAGGGCCCAGCGGTGGGGCCAGCCCGGGGAATGACGACCGGAGGACGCGTATGGGACCTGCGTACTGCGGACCGCTGTTCGGGAGCGTCTTGCGGCCGAATGGCGGGCAGGCCGCCGTGCTCAGCTCACCGCGCGCAGTCCGTCCCAGCCGCCCAGCATCTCGATGAATGCCGCGAGGAGGTCGTCAGCGAACTGCCCGGGGTGTGCGAAGCGCATCCCGCGACAGGCGTCGAACGTCGACAGCGGCTGGCGGCCGAGGCAGCCCGAGGTCAGCGCGTCGAACTCGTCGGCAATGCCCGCGATCTGAGCATCGAGCGGGAGCTGGCTGGCCTTGCGTCCAGCGGGATAGCCGGAGCCGTCGACCCGCTCGTGGTGCTCGAGGATCACATGGGCATACGACGGCGTTTCACCGAGGGCCTGAGTCACGATGGCGTAGCCCACCGCGGGGTGCTTGCGCAAGGCACGTGCCGCCAGTGGGTCGAGCTGTTCACCGTCCTGGAGGACGCGGGTCGGGATGGTGGTCAGGCCGATGTCGCAGAGGAGGGCGCCACGTCCCACGTCGCGCAGCAGGTCCAATGCGCTGATGCCCACGCGCTTGGCCAGCGACAGCGCGAGGATGGCGCTGTGGATCGCGTGGTTGTGGGTGACCTGGTGGCGTTGCATGGACGCCACCATGCCCCACAGGAGGTCGTCCTCCTGCATCAGGACGTTGGTCAGCAGATCCATGGTGTCCTGCATGAGGTGGGCTTCGTCGCTGCTGAAGGACGCGACCGAGCGGAACGACGGCGCGATGATCGATGAGGCGATCGCGTAGGCTTCGCGCGACCGATCGATGGGCCGGAGGCTGCGGTCCTCCAGTGTCCGCTCCAGGCTGACCGTCAGCATGCGCCGCAACAGGTACGCGTCCGATTCGCGGACCAGGAGCGGGATGCCCTCGCGAGCCCTGGCGCGCAGGGTCTCCGGCGACGCACCGGTGCTTGCGTAGAGCACCGGCCAGCGGCGCCCTCGCACGAAGATGTCGCAGGGGATCTCGTCGAGCCGGGCCAGATACGACCAGAGCACCGGCACGTAACCGGTGAGCTCGATCTGCTGGACCTGCGGCGCATCTCCGGCGGCCCGAAAGGCCTGCATGGTCACCTGCTGCCCGCGGGCAAGGCCAGGCGCGCTGGCGCGACGTCGGGCATCCCGGGAGGGACGCCGGCACGAAGCGATGGACTCGTGGCCAGCCGTGTCCGCAACCAGGGCTCGAGGACCTCCGGCGGCACCGGACGGCTGATGAAGTAACCCTGGGCGTCGTCGACGCCGAGTCGCGCGAGCATCTCGAGGGTGGCGGCGTCCTCGACACCCTCGGCGACCACCTCCTTTCCGAACCGGTGCCCGAGAGCCACCACCGTTTCCACGATCGCCGCGTCGGTCGGCTCCTGGAGTGCATGAGTCACGAAGCCGCGATCGATCTTGAGCGTGGTGGCACACAGGTACCGCAGCTGCGCGAGCGAGGAGTAGCCGGTCCCGAAGTCGTCGATCGCGAGCGTCACGCCCAGCGCTGAGAGACGCTCGGCGAGCCAGATCGCCTGCTTGGGATCGCCGAAGAGGCCGTTCTCCGTGATCTCGAGCTGCAGTTCGGGCCCTTCGAGCTGGTAGCGGATGAGGGCCGCCGCAAGCGCGGCCGGGAACTGCTCGTCGAGCAGGCTTGCGCGGCTGATGTTGATCGCGACGCGGATGGCCGCGAGGGGGGTACCTCTCCACGCGGCCACCTGCCGACACGCCAGCTCGAGCACTGCCAGGTCCAGTTCGCGGATGAGCCCGGAGCCCTCCGCGAACGGGATGAACTCGGACGGCGGCAGCACGCCACGCTGAGGGTGGTTCCACCGCACCAGCGCCTCCATGGCGTGGACCCTCCCGTCATGCAGTCTTAGCCACGGCTGGAAGTGGAGTGCCAGCTGGCCGGCGCGGATCGCCTTGCGCAGATCCGCCAGGTGCGCATAGGTGGCCGGGCGCGGCGCGGACAGGTCCGCCTCGAAGAAGGCGATACCCAGGTGGTTCCGTTTGGCGCGCTGCAGGGCCAGGTCGGCCTGTCGCAGCAGTTGGGCCGGGTCATCGGCCTCGCCCTCGGGCGCCAGTGCGATCCCGATCGACACACTGACGGCAAGACGCTGGCCGGCCAGCGCGAGCGGACGATCGATCGCGCGTTGAAGGTGCTGCGCGACGAGCCAGGCCCCTTCGGCGTGCCCGATGTCGGGCAGCACCACGGCGAACTCATCGCCTCCCAGACGCACCACGGTGTCGCCGGGCCGCACGGCGCGTGACAGGCGTCTGGCGATTCGAGCGAGCAGCTGGTCGCCGACCTCGAGCCCGAACGCGTCGTTTATCTCGCCGAACGCATCGAGGTCGAGAATGAGCAGCCCCAGTGGCCGGTCGTGCGATCTGACCAGTCGCAACCCGGCCTCCACGGCGTCGCGAAGAACCGTCCGGCCGGGCAGCCTGGTAACGGCGTCGCGATCGAGCCGGTGCCGCAGCCTGGCCACTGCGCGCACATGCGTGGTGACATCGATCGCCGCCACGAGCTGATCGCCCAGCGACTCGGCCCCGTCTGCCAGTCGGGTGCCTTGCAGGCGCAGCCAGCGCGGATCGCCCGCTGGGCGTGCCGTGCGACACTGGGTGCGCCAGTCGCCTGGCTCATCGAAGCTGTGCCGTACCGCCGCCTCGACCTCCGCTCGGTCGGCCGGGTGGATGGCCTTCAGCCAGCCGAGACCGAGCGCCGCGTGTCCGACTTGCGCAGTGAGACGCGCCCACGCCGCGTTGGCGAACGTGCACCCGCCTTCGCGGCCGAGCACGAGGAGCCCGACGGGGACCTGCAGTGCCAGCCGCCGGAGGTCTGCCGGGAGCGCGCGATCTGGCGCCTCCGCCGGCCCGATCCGCGAGGCCGACTCGGGACGGCCTGTCGATGCAGCGGGCGCGGATGACGCGTGTCTCACACCTCGGGAGTCGGTCGTCCGCCGCCGCGGGTAAAGGGCAGGGCGACGCCGGCGTCCCGGCGCAGAGCACGACGGGGCGGAAGTTCGGGTTGTACGGCCCCCCGGACTGCGGCCTGAACAGCATCGTCGGACCGCCCGGCCCGAGCTCGAGCAGGTCGGGTGAGCCGGCCACACGTTGCAGGGACAGGGCCATGACTCGGTCCCCTCTCTCCTCGACGCGGGTCGCCGGCCTCGATACGCCGCCACGTGTCGCCAGTCGATCGTCGCACGCGGCATGGCGCGCGATCATCGGGGCTCTCCCCGAACTGCCTCGACAACAGTCCTGGGTCAGTTGCCGGATCGAGTCCTCCGCCGACGAGACGGCCTCATCGGACAGGCCGCGCTCGGCCCGGGCAGGCGTCGGGGTGATCCGCCGACGCTCGGGGCAAGGCAGGGCCCCGAGCTGCCCCTCCGGTCAGGCAGTCACCGTGCGGCGGCCGTGGCCGCCCTCGCCGCGACCTCCTCCTCGGGCGGCAGCCCGCGGAAGAACCCCCAGTACAACACGGCGTTCGCCAGCTGCAGGGCCCCGGCGATCACGAACGGCAGCGACAGGCTGACCTCGTCGAAGAGGTAGCCGGCGGCGAGCGGGGCGACGGCCATGGTCGCCTGGCTCGGCAGGTTCGACAGCGCCCCCACCGCCGCGCGCTCCCCCGGGTCGGCCATGGCCAGGACGTACGACTGGCGCAGTGGCATGCCGATGCGCTGGACGACCATGCGGACCAGGTACACCGCGCCCGCCGCCAGGAATGAGGGCGCCATCACCATCGGGACGAGCAGCACGGCCTGTACCACCCGCACCATGGTCACCGTGCGTACCAGTCCCCAGCGCCGGGCGAACCTGGCTGCCGTCAGGGTCGATGCCGCCGTCGCCGCGTTGATGACGGCGAAGAGCACGCCGATCTGCCCGGGCCCGACGCCGTAGCGGCGGAAGAACCAGTAGGTCACGAACGGCCCGAACATCCCGACCGCCAGGCCGTTGACGCTGTTGGTCGCCCAGAGGCGCACCAGCAGGGGCATCGAGCGCCGCGGGAGACGCAGTCCCGGGCCGCGTCCGTCGGTGGACGGCGTCCGCCGGGGCTCCCGGAGTCCGAGCGCCAGGAGGCCGGCGGCGGCGGCGAGCACCGCCGTGGCGAGGAACGGGAGGCGGAACGCCGCGGTCGCCGCTTCGCCGCCCGGTCCCCCCTGGCCGGCCAGCAGCGCGAGCGGACCGCCGATCAGGGCGCCCACGCTCGACGCGAAGGCAAGCCGGCCGAACGCGACGTTGCGCCGCACCGGTGGCGTGATCTCGGTCACCAGCGCCTGCTCGGCCGGCTGATACGGCCCCACCATGCCCGCACCCGCACCCGTCCCCCGGCCGAAGCTCCCCACGGAGGCGGCGAGGAACAGCACGGCCGGGGCGCGCGAGAACGCGAACACGACCCCCGCCAGGGCCGCGAGCAGAGGCACGGCGACCAGGAACGGCTTGCGGCCGACGCGGTCGGAGGCGAGGCCGATGGCGGTCGACAGCACGGCGGTCGCGATGCCCACGGCGACGGCGAGCTCGCCCAGCTGCAGCGCGCTGAAGCCGATCATGGCCAGGTACACGGGCACCACCACGCCGGCGAGCGCGCGCGACGCGCTCATGAACAGGCGCGCGGTGACCACGATGGTGATGTTGCGGTTGCGGGGCCGGTGGGCCAGGATCACGACTCGACCGTCATGAGTTCGCTGGTGGCCCGTGGTGGCCGTGGTGGCCGTGGTGCCGCGGATTCCGCCCGTTCCCTCCTGTTGACCGCACCCCTGCATTGTCGTCTCGGGCGCCCTCACCCGTCCTGCACCGACCGGGCCGGGATGCGCGCGGCGCGGATGCCGTGTAGGATGCGCGGGCCCGTGAACCTGCGGCCACATCCGCGCTCGCAGGTTCCGTGCACCATCTGGCCGGGCTCGGCAGCGGGAGATAGCGTCGCGGACGCGGCGCTCGGGGCACGTCTCCCCCGCCGAACGACTCGCGGGATCATGTCTTCGCTCCCGCGGCCCCCGGCCCGGCACCGAGGCCGCGCTGACCCGCGCGCGGCAGGTGCCCGCTAGGGGAGAGAAGACCACGCGACCACAGCGGATCCGTCCGTTGCGGCTCCCTGCCCTCCACGACCTCGATGGGTCCGGTCCGGGGAACGCGACGAGACCATCCCGCCTGGGCAACGCGGCGTCGCACCTCGGGCGCGCTTCGGCACGCGTCGGGGCTGCCTCGCATCGCCCTGGCAGCAAGTCACGACATCTCGGGGCGAGATCGCTCCGCCTGGGACTAGCACCCGCCCGCCTCGGCGTTGCCTCGGCGCGCTCGGCGGCCGCCGAGGCCCGGCGTGCGAGGTCGCCGCGACTGATCGTGGCGCTGGGTGTGCTCAGCATTGCCCTGGTGGCGCATCCGGTGGTGGCCGGCATCGCGATGCCCGGGTCTCCCGCGCCGCCGGAGTCACCCGCGTCCCCGGCGTCCATCGTCCCGCGCCGGCCTGTGCCGCCGCTCACGACCGCGGTCGCGTACCCCGGGCGCCCGGCGGAGGAGATGCTCGCGTCGCTCACGGTCGGCCCGGGCACCGACGCGGCGGTCGCCGGCAACACCGCGCCGGCGGCCGCGATCTCCGCGTCGGCGACCGCGATCTCGGCGCCGGTGGCCGCGATCTCGGCGCCGGTGGCCGCGATCTCGGCGGGGCGGGGGGAGTCCGCACCGGCCTTGTCCCCCGCCCCCAGGCCCACCCCGCACCGGCCGCCCGACCAGGTGCCCCGACCCACATCGAGACCGGCCGCGCATGTCGCACCGCCGACCTCCCGGGCTGCCGGGAGACTGGATGGTCCGGCGCCCGCCATCCCGGGGATGCCGGCCCCGGAACTGGGCCAGGCCTCCACGTATGGGCCTTCCCATCCGGGCCTGATCGCCGTGCCGCGCCGGGGCCGCTGGCTGGTGGAGATCATCTGGCACGGGCGGTACGTGAT
>JAJYDP010000864.1 GCA_021777365.1 Chloroflexota bacterium
ACCCTGGGGCCTGGCCCTGCCGCTGCTGGCCTGGCTGCCGGGCCCGGTCCTGCCGCTGCTGGCCGTGGCGGCCTGCTGGATCCCCCTCCTGGGCCGCCGCGCGCTGACTCCGCGCCCGGAGCCCGCGTCCGCGCCCGCAGACGGCTGAGTCGCCGCGGCTCGCGCTCAGGCCACCCGCGCCACGATCTCCACGAGGTTCCCGTCGGGGTCGCGCAGCAGGGCGCTGCGGTTGTGTTTGCCGCTGGCGTGCGGGGGCTGGACCACCGGCGTCCCGGCGGAGGTCAACCGTTCGAAGGCCCGGTCGACGTCGTCGGCCCAGATGACGAGCACCATGGCAGGGCTGCCGGGTGCCGTGTCGACGCCGTGGACCCGCTTCGCGGCTTCCACGGTGCCCAGGCCGACGCCGAACCCGTGGAGTGTGAGCTCGACGTGCTCCGGGGTGCCGATGGCCGGCGTGCGGAAGGTCTCCTCGAAGCCGAGGAGGTCCCGGTAGAAGCGAAGGCCGGCCTCGATGTCGCGGGTGTAGAGGTTGACGAACCCGGTGGTAAACATGCGCGGCACCCTAGCACGGTCCTCGCCGCGGGTGCGTCGCCTGCGAGCTGTCGGGTCGGACGGTCGGATCCACAGCCGGAACCAGCCGCGCGAGCTTCGGATACGTCAGCGCCTGTTGGCAATACGGCATCCGGGTCGTGGCTGCTGCGCACCATCGCGTGCAGGCACGTACCGTTGGTGCGGGTCGCCCGCCTCGCACCGCAGGGCGGCAGGCGCGTCTCCATCGTGTTCCGGGCGAGACCGCGCGGTCACGGCAGGATCGTGAAACGGCCGCCGCCAAGCGGCCTGACCACCTCGAAGTGCCGCCGATCGAGGGTCACGATGGTCCGGGTCTGGTAGCGCGCGGCGAGGATCACGTTCGACGCGTCCGCCACGCCGATCGACTGGTCCGCGTAGCGGTCCACGACCGAGGCGGCCTCGGCAAGATCCTCGGGTCCGAAGGGAGCCAGGTCCCAGGCGCCGCCGGCCAGCTCCCTCAGGACGGCGAGTTCCGCCGAGACGCCGAGACGCGATCCCACCAGGTAGTCGAGCTCGGCCACGACGTACGGAGACACGACGAGCGGCTCCGTGGTCGCGCTGAGGATGCGGGACACGGCGTCGTGATCCGGCTCGTCGGCGTCGAAGAACGCGAGCAGGGCGCTCGTGTCGACGATCACCGCTCGCCGAACCCTGCCAGGTGCGCGTCCACGTCGCGGGCAATCGGCGCAGCGCTGTGAAACAGGGCGCCACGTGGACGTGGCCGCTCACCGGCAACGGCGCTGGCAATGGAATCCCGGATCACCTGCGCCTCGGATACGCCCCGGCGCCGGGCTGCCCTCCGGATCGCCGCCTTGAGCTCGGCGGGCAGGTAGATCGTCGTCTTGTCCACCGACATATGGTACCACCGCTGGCGCTGGCACCCCGAGGCAGTATCCACATGAAGGCCGCCGAGCGTTCGAGATCGGTAACGCGCGCCGTGTCGACGCGTTTCAGGCCCCCGATTGCGGGGCACGGTCTTCCGGCCGCAATCCGACGCGCTCTCGCTCGAGCATTCGCTCCAGGCCGAAGATGATGAGGTCGACCGTGTGCTGCCACCAGCGGTGCGGATCGCCCAGCCAGACCTCGGCCGTATCCTCCGCGCTCTCGACCAGGTTCGGGAACTCGTCGCGGGGCAGGCTCAGCTGCGCCAGCACGAAGCGTCGCCTCATGAGGTCGATCTGGTGGGCGTCCAGGGACGCCGCGTCCGCGGGTGCGCCCTGCTGGAGGAGCAGCATGTAGCCCGCCAGGAGCAGCGAGATCATGCGGATCTGGACGATCGCCTCCCGTCGCCCGAACCCCGCATCGAGCAGGATGGCCAGGAGCTCCTCCAGCTGCCTCCAGAAGCCCAGCGGACCCGCTGAGCCGTCGCCCGTGTAGGCGATGCTGAGGGGCAGGGCGAGTGGGCGCGCCTCGATCTGCTCCCGGTAGTTGTCGATCGCCAGGCGCATCCGTTCGGTCCAGGGCATCTCGGGTCGAAGCCCGGCGGTCACGGAGATCCCGTCGAGGACCGCCTCCGTCATCGCGTTGATGAGGTCCTGCTTGTCCCGGACGTGCCGGTAGAGGGCCATCGGCGTGACGCCGAGCTCCTGCGCGAGGCGCCGCAGGGTCACCGCCTCGAGTCCCTCGGCCGTGCCGATCTCGAGCGCCCGAGCAACGACGGCCTCGCGGGTGAGACCGGGCCGCCCCTGCGCCTCCCGTATCCCGTCCACCGCATGCCCCGGTTCCATCGGTTGACAAGTATACGGCGCATACCTACACTGCCGCGCATGGGTCTACGCCGTATGCGTACGGCGATAACACGGGAAGCACGAAGAGAAGACGATGACCACGTATCCGGCGCCCGGGCCTGCCATCCGCGTGCAGGGCCTGGAGAAGTCCTACGGGGAGTTGCAGGTGCTCCGCGGCGTGGACTTCGACATCGAGCGGGGCACCATCTTCGCCCTGCTCGGCTCCAACGGAGCGGGCAAGACCACGGTCGTGAAGATCCTGTCCACGCTGCTGCGGGTCGACGCGGGGACGGCCACCGTCAACGGCTTCGACGTCGTCGCGCAGGCTCCGGACGTGCGGCGATCGATCAGCCTCACCGGCCAGTTCGCGGCCGTCGACGAGATCCTGAGCGG
>JAJYDP010000059.1 GCA_021777365.1 Chloroflexota bacterium
GCCGCTGCCCTGGTCGCTCGACATGCAGGGGACCGACGGCACCGTTCTCGGTCACTTCGAGATCAATGGCGGCACGGACGATGTCCTGGAGGTGCGCGGCGGAGTCCCGCGCCTGTCAGATACTGTCTCCAGCGGTCCGCTCCCGCCGGCCGGGGCTTGCTCGACTTCGGTCTCGTAGGTCTCGGCGGCCCGTTCCCGGCAGTGGGCAGCTGGGGGAGCTGCGAGCGAACCTGCGGCTGTCGTCCAGCGCGGGCTCTGCGGAGGTGTAGACGCGGTGGGGCATCAGCACCATGTCCTCATCATGTCGGCCGGCGATCGTTTGAGGATGCCCCCAAGAGGGGAGATGCCGCGGGCCACCGGTTGCGTGCTCAGTGAACTGGGGCAGCGGACCGAGCCGAAACGAGGCCTTTGCGGCGACGGGCATGATTGCCAACACCCCACCCGGCGGTTCGTCGTGCCTGCGTCATCGCCGGGGCCAATGGCTCGTGCCATATCGTGAGAGCGAGATCCAGCCCTGCCGTACCGCCAGAAACGCGAGCTCGGTGCGCGTCGCAAGTCCGTAGCGGGCGAACAGACGCCGCAGGTGGCTCTCGACCGACTTCTCGGTGAGGCCCAGTCGGACGCCGATCTCGTCGTTCGAGAGGCACTCCACCACCGGTTCGATCACCAGGAGCTCTCGCTCGGACGGTGATGGAAGCGCCATTCGCGCGCGGGCCATCACTGCCGCGCTGAAGGCCAAGTCGCCGGCTGTGACCCTGTGGATCGCGCTCACGATCTCAGCGACGCGCGCTGATTTGGGGAGGGGGGTATCCATGCAAGTGCAGTGTCTTCGGCCATTCGCTTCGGTCGAGACACGACCACGAGGGCCTCATACGTGAGGGGCTTGGTGGCAACGGCCTGTTCGAGCAGCCGATAGAAGAGCATGCCGCGTGTCGCCGATTTGCGGCGGTTGAACCGAAACGCGAACTCGTCGAGATACGCCTGCACGTGGTCGGCCTCGATCGCGCCGTGGTGGGTGCCCAGCAGCCAGCGCTTCAGGAGCGCGGCGACACGATGGACGCCCGGCAGCACGACGTGCGCCTGGACGCCCGACTTCGAGATGTTGATGGGCCGATGCACGTAGTCCGCGAGGATGGCCGGCGGATACGAGACGTAGCCGTCGGAGAGGACGGTCGAGCCGGGTTCGACGTTGGACAGCAGGAACGTGCGGACTGTCGGGCCCCGCACGTCGGGGATGACGGTCAGGCGGCACCGTCCGAAGCCTTTGGGTTGCTCTTGCTCGACGGCCACCGCGACGATCGTCTTGCCCAGCGCACCCCGTCCGGGCTTGCCGCTTCTCGGGCCGCCGAGCACCGTCTCGTCCACCTCCACCTCGCCCGAAAGCCGCTCCCGCCCGGCGCGCACCATCGCCGTGCGGTAGCGGTGCAACATGGTCCAGGCCGTCTGATACGAACCGATGCCCAAGACGCGTTGGAGCCCGAGCGCGCTTACCCCGCCCTTCTGGCTGGTGATCTGCCAGGCCGCGGCGAACCAGACCGTGAGCGGCGTCCGGGTGTGATGGAAGATGGTGCCCGCCGTCGCCGATACTCGCCGCGCGCACCCGCCGCAGGACCGCCTCCCGTCCCGGAGCCGCCAGGACGTGTGAGCGCCGCAATGGGGGCATACGAAGCCGCCGCGCCAGCGGAGCCAATCGAGGTAATCCAGGCAGGCGGAGTCGTCCGGGAACCACGAGCGCACCTCGGCGTAAGACCCGGGGTAGTCGCGGCCGCGTCGGGGGGATGGCACGTCGGCATGCTATGCCAACTGCACTTGCATGGATACCCCCCTTACATGAAATCGCACCTCGAAATCGGTCCGCCGCTCGACGTTCTTGTGTGCACCCATTCTTGAGAGGGCCAGAAGGCGCCGCCGCAGCCAGTCAGGCTTGGAAGACGCCGGCTGGCAGGGCCCGATCTATCACGTTTCGATCTGAGCATGGTTGATAGTCCGCATGGTGCCCGTCTTCCAGCAGTACGTCCGCTCCGCACACTGCCGGAATGTGCCGACGCATCCTTCGACATTGCCCGCGCGGTTTCGACGTGACAGCGCGCGTCGTCAGACGGACTCTTCGAGATACGAAGACCACGCGCGTGGATGCACATAGCTGTTCGCCCGGCTCCTGATCGGGCGCGACCAGGCGTATGCACCTCGCATGTGTCGGCTGGCCAATATCGACGTAGACACCGATCGCGCCGCGTGACACGAACGCCATCAGGGGCGGCCACGGTCCGCGCAGGTCGAACGTCGAGCCGGCAGCGCTGTGGACGGCACCGCCAGCAATGTGTGGGCACCCAGACCGGAGCAAGTCCAGGACGCAGGCGAGTATCTCAAATACGCCTCTGGCCTCCGCCAAACGCGCGACCCCACCGTACGGCCTCGCCGGCGCGGGGCAACCCGCCCGATAGTCCCGCCCGGAGCCGTACTTGTGGCCGCTGGTGCCCCCGGATCGGGCTATAGGCACCGGCGCGACACCCTCCGAACATCGCCGCGCCCGCCGCAAACGGAGAAGGCGGCAGAGCGTGGAGGTATCCGATGTCCAACCTGACCTGGCTGGACGAGCTACGGGAGGCGCGGCTCTCCCAGGGCGAAGCCTGCGGCAAGCACTCGACGAGGAGGACTGGGAGGAGCTATTCCGGCTCGCGGACCTCGCCGTTCCGGTCCCGATCCCATCCAATGTGCCGCCGAAGCGCCGAGGGCCGCAGGAACCCGGCGGAGTAGCCGCCCCGACAGAGTCAACACGGTGAAGGTCAGCCATGGGAAATGGGACTGGCTGCCCCAACAGCATCGACCCCCGTAGCGCCTCTCCCCTTGGGAGGAGGACGTACGCGGGACAGATCCTGATCCGAGCGACGCGCGCCCGCCTTCGGTGGGGCTCGTTCCACTCGGCCGCCACACGAAATAGGAGTCACTCGATGGACGCCATCATCAACCGCCGCCGCTACTCGACCGAAACCGCCGACCTTCTTGCTCTTGCCGACGACGAGTTTCTCGATCGCACTAACCGCCTGACGCACGGGCGCGCGACGCACCTCGACCGGACGCCGAGGGGCGCCTACTTCGTCTTCCACGAGACGATCTGGCAGCACGAGCATGACTCGATCGAGCCGCTGACCGAAACCGAGGCGGCCGATCTGTATGAGGAACTGCTCAACAAGAACGTGCCGTTTGAAGCGGCCTTCCCCGGCATCGAGGTGATTGAGGCGTGATCACGCCCCCACCACGCGTCGCGCGCCCCGGAGCGCAGGTCCACGATTGCACAGGGTGCGGCGGGCTGGTCGCCGCCAGGTGATGGCTACCCTGGGGCTGGCCCCCATTGACAACTCGCCGGGCATGTACAGACTCCCGGCGGCTCGGACGGCCCATCCGTCCGCGAAACGACAGGAGCTGCCACCATGTTCAGCGCGAAAGACCTGCAGGGCGCGATCGACCTCGCCTGCAGTGGGGCCGGGATCAGCATGCTCACGCTGCTCGACTGGGACGAGGTCGTACGCGACACACTGGCCAACCAGGGTGTCGCCATTCTCGACGCGTACGAGCCGGCCGACGGCGTGACGGTGTACGAGCTGGCCGGCGCGCGCGCCCGCTACCTGACCGAGCTCGAGCACGCGGCCCTGCACGCCGCCTGGGCCACCGAGGAGGAGCCCACCCCCGACCAGTTCCATGTCGCGGTGGGGCTCGCCCTGATCCAGCTCCGCGCCCTTCGCCACGAGCTCGAGGGATGCGCGGGACCCGTCGCCGGCGTCACCATGGAGACGCTCTGGGCACCCCGCCGACGGGTGCACTGAGCCGCAGTCCGTCACTGCAACGGGCCGATCCTCGCCTCATCCCGCGACGACACAGCGTACCCGCAAGGCGAGATGGTCGAGCCGATCTGCGCCGGCGTGGCGGGCGGCGAGAGCCAGCGGGGCGAGGCTGCAGCGCCCGATCAGGCCTTGACGAGATCGTCGACCAACGCACGCGGGCGGACGTTTCCTCTCCTGACCGAGGCGCAGGGCCAGATCGTCCTCGCGCCGCGCGGCCGCCATTCCGAGAAGCCTCCCGCCGTACGCGAGCGGATCGTCGAGCTCCTGGGCGATCGGCCGCGGATCGAGCTCTTCGCCCGGGCCCACGTCGCGGGCTGGGACGCCTGGGGCAACGAGATCGACGAGCGCGACCGCGCCGCGCCCGCCGCGGGCTCCGATGCGGACGCGGCGTGAGCCCGGCACGCGGGCGCGCTCACTCCTCGTCTGAGCGCTCCGAGCGGGGCGGGAGCGACGCGGCCGGGCGCAGATGCGCGGCCCAGAACGCCTCCAGGTCGGCGCGCCGGACCCGCCAGATGCGCCGCTGGCCGAGATCCCAGGCGTAGGCCTGGAGGGTCCCGTCGGCGATCCTCGACTCGACCCACCGGGGGCTCATGCCGACTTCCTCCGCGACCTCGCGGGTCGTCATCCAGTCGTCCACCCGGTCCCCTCCCTCCGCCGGCGGCACTGGCGATCACCTGGCGGGGCGGGCGATCGCGGCGGAAGCCTCGGCAGAACTCCGGGGAAGGCAAGGATCCGGCCCTCCCGGGCACAGAGCCGGCCTGTACGAACCGCGCGGCGACCGAGGCAGGGACACCCGCCGAACGGCCTGACCGGCGGGACGAACGGGGCGAATGTCGCGCATCTCGCGCCCGAGCCGCGCCACGCGACGCCATGACCTTGCCTTCGAACCGCATCTGCGTGTACGTACCGGGGAAACGCCAATCGATCGCGGAGATCACAGGGTGGACAGGCGGAAGCTCGACCAGCGCAAGCGCAGGAACGTCAGCACGAGCCCCGCCTGGTCGGGACCCGGTCGCGCACCTGGCGAGGCGGGATCGCGCGCACGAGCAAGCCTGCGGGCGGCGCTGCGCTGCCCGCGTCGCCCCCGCGGCTGCCCATCGAGTACCTGAAGGGAACCGAGGCAGACTGGATGCGGGAACGTGAACGACCCCCGATCGAGGAGCTGATCGCGCGCTGGCGCGCCCGGCCCGCCACGCCCTGGGAGGCGGTAGTCGGGCATGCGGAGGCGATCGCGCGGCTGCAGGAGCTCGCGGCCAAGATCGCCCTAACGCCCGCCGAGCGCACCAGGCTGGGCCTGCGCCTGGGGGCGGGAGTCGTGCTCACCGGCAGGCCGGGGGTCGGCAAGAGCCTCCTCGCGCGGGCCTTCGCGACCGCGCTCGGGAGGGACGTGGTGGTCCCCCCGACCTCGGAGCTCGACGCGGAACTCGTCGGCGAGCTGTACCGGGCGCTCGACGGGACCCCCACCGCGGTCGTCATCGATGAGGCGGAGTCGCTGATCGGCGACCCCGACTGGCACGCCACGAACGCGGCCGCGCAGCGGGCGCTGCTGGCGGTGCTGGACGGGGTCGCCGAGCATCCCGACGGAGCGCCGATCACGATTGCCCTCACCACTGCCGGCGCCACCCATCTTTCCGCCGCCGCCACCCGTCCGGGCCGGCTGGCCCCCCGCCTGGAGCTCGACCTGCCCGGCGCCGCGGAGCGGGGGGAGCTCCTCGGGCGGGTGATCGAGGGACTCCCCGGCGCCGAGACGCTCTCGCTCGAGCGGATCGTCGAACGGACGCAGGGCTGGTCGGGGGCGGAGCTGGCGGCGCTTCCCGAGCAGGCGGTCACCCGCTCACTGCTCCTTTCGCCGCCCGGGCTGCGCGAGGAGCTCGTGCTGGCGGTCGTCGGCGAGCGCTACGTGGTGCGCGACCCGCTGCCCGCGGAACGCCGCGATCGCCTGGCGATCTCGCGCCACGAAGCCGGGCATGCGCTCTGGGCATGCCTCACCTGGGGATCAGGGGCGGTCGCCTCGGTGCGGGTGACCGACCGCGACGGGACGACCACGCTGGCCGAACAGGTGGCCCTCCGGCGGCGGAGCGGAGCCGAACTGCGGCTCCTGGCCGGCTTCGCCCTCGCCGGGGCGGCGGCGGAGCACCTGCTGTGGGGCGCGGACGGGGTCACCCCGGGCGCCGACCGCGACCGTCGCGACGCGGCCGACTACCTGCTCTCCGCACACGAGCTCACCCTCCCCTTTGATGAGGAGCTGCTGGAGGGCCCGGGCGCGGGACGGGGCGCGCAGGCGATGCGCCGCGCCCGGTACGACGCGGTCCGGGGCGAGTCAGCCCGCCTCTGGGCGGAGGTCGTGGAGTGCCTGCGCCCGCACGCCGACGCCCTTCCCCGCCTGGGCGACGCCATCCTCGCCGCCTCCGACATGACGCTCTCGGGAGCGGCACTCGAGGTGGCCATCGAGGCGGCGCTCGATCCGCGCGCGCCGGCATGACGGCGCACGTGGCGTCCGACGTGGGCGGCCTGCGCAGGCGTGGAAGGCGCCGCCGCCCGCTGGGCGGCGCCCTGTTCCTGCACCCTGGCCTCCACAGGGGCAGGCTGCCGCGGTCGGGAGCATCCGTCACGGCGGCCTCCCCGGAGGCAGCGACGCGGGCAGCGTCGCCCGGCGTGGCCGCCTGAGCGGCCGAGCATGGCGCGATCGCCGCTGCTGACCGAGCTCGAGCGCGCGGCCCGCGCGACCCCGCCTGGCTGGAACTTTGCCCTGGTTCGGGATGCCGCAGCGGGGCGCTGGATCGCCAGCTGGTACCCCCGCCGGCGCGTCGCCGAGGACAGCGATGCGGTGACTGCCTGGGGCATCACGGCGCCCGCAGCGGTCAGCGCGGCGCTCATGCTGGTCGCTCACCTGCACGGCAACCGGCACGGTGCTGGTGGATGAGCGGTGTTGCGGTCGGCGGGATCCAGGCACCGCCCTGTCTGCCCGACGGGCTGCGAGCGCAGCCCCCGCCCTGTGGCGAGACCGGCGGGAACGCTTCGCGGACGCGACCGCCGGGCGCACGGCTCTGGGCCCGGGGCAAGTTCCGGGAGCTCGAACCTCCGCCCACGCCCCCGGGCCTGCGACGACCGGCGCCCGATAGGAGAGGTGGCATGGATCACTCGAGTCGGCTGAACCTGCTCTCGACCTGCGCCCTGGCGGGCGTGCTGCTGTCGGCGGGCTGCACCGCATCGACAGCGGCCCTCGGCCCAGGAAGGCCTGCGCCTGCTGCCAGCGTGCCGGTGCCGGGCGGAGCCCCAGCCACGTCGGCCACGCCGACACCGGTCGCGCTGCCCACGCTGGCTCCCACTCCGGACGGCTGGCGGACCGTGCCCGCCGACGACGACTCGCTCGCCTTCGCGATCCCCCCGGACTACCTGGCGGCATCCGCGGACCTGTTCCAGGGCCCGGACGTCACGGCCGAGGGATGGGTCCTCGTCGCCTTCGACGCGCGGGACGCCGATCCCGCCCGGCTGACCCTCGTCGTCGCGGGCTGGCCACGCGACGGGCGTGAGGTGGCCCGCGCCGATCTCGCCCGTTGGTCCCGGGCCAAACTCGCTGCCGAGCTTGCCGGCGAGCAGGACGCCCGCCTCCTCGGCACCACGCGGATGACGCTGCCGCTGGGCCCCGCGATCCGCTACCTGCTCGCGCTACGCGAACCTGCCGGCATCTACCACCTCGCTCTGTACCACATCTGGACCCCGCGGGGGATCGTCCATCTCTCGGCGGGGGCGTACGGGGATAAGTGGGCCCTCAATGATCACGACTTCTCGATCATCCCCTCGACCCTCCGGCTCGTCGACGCGGGTTGGCGCGCGTCTGCATAGGCCGCGGCGGCTCAGGACGCGGGAGCCAGAGGCGATCCCGAGTTATGGTCGGGGCGAGAGGATTTGAACCTCCGACCTCATCCAGCACGTTGGGCGCATCCGCCGGCCGGTCGAGTGGAGTCCAGAGCGGAGGCCCACGACCACGTGGATGTGAACATCCCCGCGCTCGAACAGATCCACGGCAAGCGCCTTCCCACGTTTGCCTCGTCGGCTTCGACGTGTCAACTCAGCGGCTGACGCAGAGCCGGGTGTTCGACGCGTGAAACCCGGAGACAACCGGGCGACGATGGCGATCGGAGGTTCGTTGGATAGGTGACAGCCCGCCTCTGGCGGGCGCGGCGGCGCCGGATACGCTACGTGGAACCAGCGTCCGCCGCATGAGGCGCCGAGCGAGGCCACCTCGAGATCGCGGCCGATCCGCTCAGCGCCCGAACCGGTGGGTTGAACCGCCCTGACTTCGATGGAGACTCCATCGCTTGGAGGAACATGGAGTCATGGCAGAAGGCAGCAGCAGCCCGTTCCAGCGACGCTATCCGCCCGAGCTCCGGGAGCGGGCGGTCCGGATGGTCATCGAGACCGTAGGTGAACAGGGTGAACGGTTCGGCGTCGTCACCCGGGTCGCTCACCAGCTCGGGATCGGGCCCGAGTCCCTGCGCAAGTGGGTCCACCAGGCCGAGGTGGACGGCGGCAAGCGCGCGGGGCTCACCACCGAGGAGCGTGCCCGCATGAAGGAGCTCGAGCGAGAGAACCGCGAGCTCCGCCGGGCGAACGAGATCCTGAAGAGCGCCGCAGCTTTCTTCGGGGCGGAGCTCGACCGCCGCTCGCCGAAGTGACCAGGTACATCGACGAGCATCGGTGCTCGTTCGGGGTCGAGCCGATCTGCCAGGCCTTGGCGATCGCCCCATCGTCCTACTACGCCGCCCGATCGCGGCCACCGTCTGCCCGCTCGGTCCGGGACGCGGCCCTGGGCGCCGACATCGACCGGCTCCATCGCGCCAACTTCGCCGTGTACGGAGCCCGCAAGCTCTGGCACGCCCTCCGCCGGGAGGGCACCACGGTCGGCCGCGACCAGGTCGCTCGTGTGATGCGCGGCCTCGGTCTCGCCGGCGCCGTGCGTGGCAAGGTGAAGCGCACGACGGTGAGCTCGGAGCTCTCGCCTCGGCCGGCCGACCTCGTCGAGCGGGTGTTCAGCGCCCCCGCGCCGAACCGCCTGTGGGTCGCCGACATCGAGCGCCACGAGGCGCTCTCAACCGTGCGGTGATGGAACGAGCACCGCCGCCGGCCCGTCGCAGCGGGTCGGTGAAGCTGGGGGCAGCCTGAACCCAGGGACGTGGGTGAGGGCGGACAGCAGCCCCGACAACGCCGGGACGGACCAGCACTGCCAGATGGTCCGGGTCCGGCAAGCGAGACGGGACGGTGTACGCGAGAAACCAGCGACTGAACGCCTCTCAAGCGACGCCACCAGCTCGAACCTGGCGGATCTGGGCTGGGCTGCCGCGCGCATCCGCGCGACGTTCGTCGCACGGAGAACTCTCCGGCCGGTCAATGTCGCCGGACGGGGAGGCCACGGGGAAAGCCTGCGGCGTACCCGTGGCGATGCGGCAGGGGCATAGCTGGACACCTCGCCCGTCGAACGGTTGGAGAGTGAACGTGGGAACCATCCCGGCGGTCCCCTCACCGGTCAGCTGCCTGCTGACCGACGGGAAGGCCCGTCGCCGGCCGATGCGGTCGGGATGGGGCGGAGGACCCGCAGTAGTCCGAGGCCGGGAAAGCCGGCCACATGGCGAAGGGGTCCAGCGGATTCGCAGCAGCGCGGACCGAGAAGGTCGCCGGTGAACATCGGCGCGCCGTGGCCCGACCTCAGCGAGGCCGAGCACCGGGTACTCGCGATGCAGCGGAAGCTGCACCAATGGGCACGCGTTGATCCTGATCGTCGGTTCGATGATCTCTACAACCTCCTCGCCGACCCGGCTTTCCTCGTCGTGGCGTGGGACCGGGTGCGGCACAACACGGGTGCACGCACGGCGGGCGTCGATGGCCTCGCACCGCGAGCCATCGGCGAGCGCGCCGGGGAGTTCCTGGTCGGGCTGCGAGCGCTGCTCAAGGCCCGCCGGTTCACCCCGGCCCCGGTCCGGGAGAAGGGGATCCCGAAGGCGTCGGGCAAGGTCCGCCGCCTCGGCATCCCGACGACCGCCGACCGGGTGGTGCAGGCATCCCTGAAGCTGGTGCTGGAGCCGATCTTCGAGGCGGACTTCCAGCCGTGTGCATACGGCTTCCGCCCGAAGCGGCGGGCGCAGGACGCGATCGCCGAGATCCACTACCTCGCGTCACCTTCTCGAAACTACGAGTGGGTATTCGAGGGGGACATCACGGCCTGCTTCGACGAAATCGACCATCAGGCCCTTGTGGGTCGGCTGCGACATCGAGTCGGAGACAAGCACGTCCTGCACCTGCTGTCGGCGTTCCTGCGGGCGGGCATCCTCTCCGAGGGTGCTGTCAGCCGCGAGACGATCACCGGCACGCCGCAGGGCGGCATCCTCTCACCGCTGCTGGCCAACATCGCGCTGTCCGTCCTCGACGAGCACTTCGCCCAGCGATGGGCCGCGCTCGGACCGGAATGGACGCGCCGGAAGCGCCGCCGGGCAGGCGTCCCGGCCATGCGGCTCGTCCGTTACGCGGACGACTTCGTGGTCCTGGTCGCCGGCACCCGGGACGATGCCGAGGCATTGCGCGACGAGGTGGCAGGGGTGCTCGCGCCCATGGGCCTGCGCCTGTCGGAGGCGAAGACGAGGGTCTGCCACATCGACGAGGGGTTCGACTTCCTGGGCTTCCGCATCCAGCGGCGAGCCTGGCGAGGTCGGACAGGCAAGCTGGCGGTCTACACGTATCCATCGAAGAAGGCGCTCGCCTCGGTGATGGAGAAGGTCAGATCGCTGACGCGCCGCGAGAAGCATCGAACGCTCGCCGACCTCCTGCGCCGGCTCAGTCCGGTGCTCCGAGGCTGGTGCACCTACTTCCGTCACGGCGTCTCGAAGCGGACGTTCGAGTACCTCGATCACTTCGCCTTCTGGCGGATCGTGGGCTGGCTCCGCAAGCGGCACCTCAAGCTGAACTGGGGCACCCTGCACCGCCGCTTCCTCCCGGGTTGGGAGATTCGCGACGGCGGGACCGAGCTCTTCCGACCACGAACGGTGGCGATCATTCGCTACCGCTATCGGGGCGCTCGGATCCCGAACCCCTGGGCGAACGAACCGACCGGATCACGGCCACCGGCGGCATGAGTCCGTGGAGAGCCGGATGCGACGAGAGCCGCACGTCCGGTTCGGAGGGCGGGTCGAGGAGACGGACCGGCTGAAAGGCCGACACCGCGCCTCGACCCGACCCCTACACCTACCTGCCGACGTGGGCGGGCGTCCTGTACCTGGCCGCGATCGTCGACGTCTTCAGCCGGGCCGTCGTCGGCTGGGCGATGGCGGCCACGATGCGGGCCGAGCTCGTCCTGGCCGCCCTCGACATGGCGATCGAACGCCGGCAGCCCGAGCCAGGGCTCATCTATCACTCTGATCACGGCAGCCGGGCAGTACACGAGCCTCGCCTTCGGCCGACGGTTGCGGGAGGCGGGGATCCTGCCGTCCATGGGCAGCGTCGGCGATTGCTTCGATAACGCCATGGCCGAGAGCTTCTTCGCGAGTCTGGAGACCGAGCTGATCGACCGGAGCGTCTGGCGGACCCACGACGAGGCCCGTCTGGCGGTCTTCGACTACATCGAGGTCTTCTACAACCGGGTCCGCCTGCACTCCGCTCTCGACTACCTCTCACCCGCCGAGTTCGAGAGGAGGTACCGTCTGAGCCAGACAACCGCTGCCTAACCGTGACCGTCCACGGAACAGTGAAGATCGTGGTGGGCGTCCGCCGGGAGCCTGACCTGCCACGAAACTGACCCGTCGCGGTGTCATTCCTGGGACCCGTCGGCTCGCTCCGGACGCCCGACCGTCGGAGGGGAAGACGGCCGGTTCAGATCGCCACTTCCCGCGCCGCCGTCGCTACAGCCTGCGCAACGCCAAGCGCCTGTCGGTGGTCCTCGCGCTCGCCCGCGCGGAGCTCGCCAACCAGACCGACCCCGTGCGCTACGCCCGGATCGTGAAGGAGCAGCTCGCGGCGCTGCCGGCGCAGTTCCACGTCGCCTGGGGCGCGCTCCGAGACCCCGAGGACCGACTCTGCTCGATCGCCGCCCTCCTCATCGGGGCGCGCGACCGTGCGCGGCGGAACACCGCGGCCTACATGGCCGACGCGAAGACGCGCTCGGTGCTGCGCCTGCTCGACGGAGAGAACGCGGAGCGAGCCAGGGCGGGGTTGCCGCCCCTCGTGGCCACCATCAGGCCCGGCCGGCTGACGCTCTCGATCGACGTGGCTGGGCTCACGCTCGCCGACTTTCCCTCGCGCCTGCTCGACTGGGACCGGAAGGGCAACCCTGGCGTGGATCCGCTGACGTTATCGGCGGGCTCGAGCTACCAGGCGCACTGGCACTGCCACCGCTGCGGGCACGCCTGGACCGCGCCGGTGAACCAACGCACCGCACCAAGCGCTTCACCCGCTGTCAGCGCTGCCACACCGAGCGGGCTGACGGCCTGAACTCGCTCGCCGCAGTCCATCCGGAGCTCGTCGCCGAGTGGGACGCCGCTGCCAACGCGCCGCTGCGCCCTGAGCGGATCAGGGCGACCTACGACAAGACCGTGGTCTGGCGCTGTCCGGACGACCCCGAGCATCCCGCCTATCGGATGTCACCGTTCGCGCGGGCGAAGGTCGAGGTCGGCTGCCCGATCTGCCGGAAGCGTCGGCGGGCCGAAGAGCGCCGCGAACGCAGGCTGTTGCCGGCCGCGCTATGTGGTGACGATCCGGCAGGATTGGGTGGGGACGTGACGGCAGCGCTGGATGGAGACGCCGCCGCCTGAGCATCACTGTTCGCGGGTGAGCTCGGCGACGGCCTTCTTGGCGCAGGCGTCGTCGACGAGCTCCTTGCCGTCGGCCGCGGCGGCGATGAGGGCGGCCACCGCGGCGTTGTTGAGCGCGCGGGGGATGCCGTTGGACTGGCGGTGGAGGCGCACGATCGCGTCGTCGGCGAAGAGCTGGTCGCTCCGTCCGGCGAGCGCGAGATGGTGGCGCAGGTAGGCCGTCGAGTCGCCAAGGTCCATCGGGCCGATGTGGTAGCGCACCGCGATGCGCTGGTCGAGCGCGGCGAACACCCCGAGGCGCAGCTGCCGGGCGAGGGAGGGCTGCCCGAGCAGGATCCCGGCGAACGGGCTGCGGCTGTCCATGTCGGAGTTGGTGAGCAGGCGGAGCTCCTCGAGCTGGTCCGGCGTGAGGAGGTGGGCCTCGTCCACCACGATCACCACCCGCCGGTGCCGCTCGGCCTCTTCGGCCTCCAGGAGTTCCTGCGCCTGGGCCATCACCTCGGCCTTGAAGAAGCGCGGCATGCCGCCCAGCGCCCGGACCACGCTGACATAGAGCCCCCGCGTCCCGAAGGCCGGGTTGGCGATGTAGATGAGGGCGTGGCGCGACGGATCGAGGGTCGAGCGGGCTGCCCGGGCGGCCACCGTCTTGCCGGTCCCGACCTCGCCCGTGATGACCCCGAGGGCCGCCTCCGCGATGCAGTGGCGGATGCGCGCCACGGCCTCCTCGTGGGGACCCCTCGTGAACAGCTCGGACGGGGCGAGGCTCTTCCCGAAGGGGGTGC
>JAJYDP010000865.1 GCA_021777365.1 Chloroflexota bacterium
TCGTCGAGCGGCGCGAGCGGCGGGCGGCGACTCGCCGGCGCCAGGACCAGGGTGATGGCGGCGAACAGGACGCAGAGCGCGGCCAGCACGGGCACCGGGACGACGAGGACCAGTATCGCGCCCAGGGCGATGGCCGAGACCATCGCCACCACGGCGGCCGCCCGCCACCGGAGCGGCGTCCCGCTCATCCGGCGCTCACCTGTCGTTGCCGGGTCTGTCGTTGCCGGGCCATGACGTGCCGTCCTCCTCCTCCGGTCGCGTGGGCCGCCGATCTCCCGTTGGCCGCCGCGGGCTGGTGGTCACCGTGACGGGGTCGACGGGCGCGCCGTACGGGGCCGGGATGGCCGCCGCCGGCCGTTGTGAGGTCACCACCAGGATGGAACCCACGCCCACCGCTCCCACCAGGAGGGCGGCGCCGAGCAGGACCGCCGGCGTGCCCACGAGGTCCGCGACCGGGCCAACGATCACGATGGGCAGGAAGCTCGAGATGCTCACCAGCATGTTCAGCACGCCGAAGACGCGCCCGCGGACCTCCTCCGGCAGCTCCTCCTGGAGTTGCGTCTGGGCGGGGATCGCCACGAACGCATAGGCGCTACCGGCCAGGAACGCCAGGAACACCACGATCGCCAGCAGGGAGACCAGGCCGCCCAGGTCGGCGACGCTCTGCCGCCTGGCGTTCTCCTCGAGGAACCGGGAGAGCGGACCGGCGATCGAGAGCACCACCAGCGTCAGCGACAGCCCGAGGAGCCCCCCCTCGATCACGCGGCGGCGCGGCATGTACCGGCCGTAGGCGTTGAGGAAGAGGATCCCCATCACGATGCCGGCCCCCAGGGGGAGCACGACCACCACGAAGTCCTGCTCGCGGAGGCCGAGGGCCTTGGTCGCGAAACCCGGCCCGAGCACGCCGAGGACCCCGATCAGCGAGGCCGTGATCGCGAGGTACGTGAGCGACCAGAAAATGCGGGGGTTCGAGCGGATGTAGACCAGCCCCTCGCGCAGCTGCGCCACGAGGGTCGCGACCGCCCGCTCGGCCCCGCCCAGTGCCCCTTCCGTGGCGGGGGCCTCCGGGGCCGTGCTCGGGAGCGTCACGCAGAGCGCCGCGGCCACGAAGTAGAGGATCGCGACGAGCAGCAGGAGCGCGGGCGCGCCGGCGAGGTTCACCACCAGCGGGCCCAGCAGCGCGAACCCGATCGCGAACGAGGCATTGAGGGTGAAGGTGAAGAGCCCGTTGGCCTGCATCAGCCGGTCCCGCTCCACCAGGTGCGGGATCATGGCGGCCTCGGCGGGCGCGAAGAACGTCGTGACCGTCGAGACCAGCACGTTGAGCACGTACACCAGCAGCAGCTGGTTGCTGACGAGCACCATGGCCAGGAAGGCGCCGCCCCGCAGCACGTTGGTCGCGATCAGGATCAGGCGGCGGTCGACCCGATCCACGTAGACGCCCGCGATCGCGCTGAAGACGACCGCGGGCACCAGGAAGGTCAGGATCAGCAGGCTGACCGCCGAGTTCGACCCGGTCAGGCCGTACACGACGATGGTCAGCCCGTAGATGACCATGTTCCCGCCGATCTGGGTCGACGCCTGCGCGAGCCACAGCGACAGGAACCGCCGGTTGGACAGGACGCCGAGGCCGGACGGCTCGGGGGCCGGGACGCCGCCCGTGTCGTGCTCGGGAGCGCCCCGGGCGCCTCCGGCGGCAGCGCCACCGGCGGAGGCGCGCGGGGCGACGGGCGGCTTGTACGGGACCTCGCGGGCCGGGCCCGAGTCCGGGGATCTCACGTCGCCGAATCCGTGGCGGTCGGGCCCCGCTCGATGAAGGCGACGAGGCGCCGTTCCAGATCGCGCCGTCCGAGGAGCACCCGGCGGCCGCAGCCGTCGCACACGAGCCCGATGTCGGCGCCGAGCCGTACCACGCGCCACGTCCCGGCGCCGCACGGGTGCGGCTTGCGCAGCCGGACCCGGTCCCCTTCCCTGAACTCGACGACGGGACGGTCAGGCATCCGCCCCCTCAGTGCTCCGCGGCGCCCGTGAAATCCCAGGCCGCGATCCGCAGCCCCGGGACCACGCAGCTGCCGAGCTCTCCCGCCAGCAGTCGCCGCTCGCGGCCGACCGCCTCCACTGCGGCGAGCGCGTCGAGGTAGCTCTGCGTGAAGCGGAGGTTGCGCACCGGTCCGACGATCTCGCCGTGCTCGACGAGGAACGTCCCGTCGCGCGTCATCCCGGTCACGATGGCGCGCTTCGGATGCACCGGGTTGGTGTAGTTGAACCGCGTGACGAGCAGGCCGCGCCGCATCCCCGCCAGCAGCTCCTCCGGCGCCGTGTCTCCGGGGGCCATGAACTGGTTGGTGGGCAGGGGGCCGTACGTGTTGGGCGCGGGCAGGCCGTGGCCGGTCGAGCGGCGCCCGGCACGCCCTCCGGTGGCCGCGTCGTACACGAGGCCCGCGCAGGCGCCGCGCTCGATCAGCGGCACGCGCTGTTTCGCGACGCCTTCGTAGTCGAACGCGGTGGGAGTCCCGGCCGGGTCCGTGGCATCGTCCCAGGTGGAGACCAGCTCGCTGGCGATCTTCCGTCCGGGCTCGTAGAAGCTCCGCTCTTCCTCGACCGACAGGGCCGAGAACCCCAGCCCGCCGATCCAGTCGAGCAGGTCCACGACCGCGTATGGCTCGAGCACCACGGAGTAGAC
>JAJYDP010000866.1 GCA_021777365.1 Chloroflexota bacterium
GCCACGGCGGCGAGAGCGTCCTCCGCGCCGCTGCGCGACAGGGTGACGGTCGGTGCCGGCTCGGGCGCGCTATTCTTGATGGGCGAGGCGAGCGGGTCCACGGTTGCGCTCCTTCGAAGTGAGGCGCCGGGTTCGGTCCCCGGCGCTTTGCGTTTCTAGTGGGGCTTGGATCGCGCGCGTGCGGACGCGTAGGCCATCTTGACCAGGCGGAGGCGCTGCGCGGCGGCGAGGCGCTTCTCGAGCTCGGCCGGCGGCAGCGTCCCGTCCGGGTCGATCTCGCGAACGAGCGCGGACCGCTGGGCGGCACGGGCAGGCCCGGTGTTGACGGTGCCGCGCATCGCGACGGTCAATCCGCCCAACCTGGCGCGTTGCTGGCGCAGTTCGGCGGTCATCACGGGCGGACACCTTCGGTCGCGATCGCATCGGCGACGAGGTGCGCGGCCGCGACACGGAAGGGCGCGGGTAGATGGCGCTCGCCCGACAGCGATGCCCGAAGGTTCTTCTCATTGACGCCCGAGGCGCGAGCAACAGCTCGGAGGGGTACGCCCGCCAGTGCGAGATGCGCGGCCACCAAGCGGCCGTCCGCGGCACGCGTGGCGCGCACTCCGTCGGTGATAGGCATTGCTCGACTCCCGTCCCGCCCGGACCGTCGACGGTCGCCGGGTCGGGCGGGTCCGGGGAATCGAAAAGGCAGCCCGACTCAGCGAGTCGAGCCGCCTTCGGGTGTCCCTGTCACCTGGATCCGCGTGCGCTCTAACGTGGGGCCTTTCGGGAATCCGGGCGGTGGAGGGCGACATGCGCCCCAGCTGACGGTTTACCGATGTTCCCGGTTGTTCCCGGAGCGGCTGCCCAACCGCTCCTCAAGTTCTGAGGCGGACACTACCACAACGGGGAGGGCCGTGCGGCGAATCTCGCGACACATGGAATGGCCCCGGACTTGCGTCCGGGGCCCTCACGCGGCGATTGCGGAGCCGGGGTCAGCGTTCGGCGGCGAGTGAGTCGAACTTGCGGGCCGTGGCGAGGAGCGCCTCGGCGGCCTCGCGGCACAACCGGGCCGCGGCCCCAAAGTCGTTGGCGCAGGCGGACTCGGCGATCCACGCCGCGAGGTCCTCCGCCTTCTCGCCGAGGGCGAGTGACCGCCGGTTGCGAGCCTGCCAGCCGGGGCCGAGTTCGGCCTCCATCTCGCGGGCGTCCCGCTCCTTTAGCTCGCGGATTTCCTGGGCACGAGTCATATGCGCCTCCCTCCCACTCCCTCTGGCGGCCTCCCTGCCGCCGACGCCATCCTCCGGCGGCCGACCGGCTCCGGGACACGGTCCGTCGGACCGATGTGTGGGGGCCATAGTGCCGGATAGCACCGTGCCAAAGGGCCATATGTCTCCTGCGAGGTAGGGCCGTTTGTCTGCCAGTTAGCAGAACTGCGCGAGTGCCGGCCGGGCCGCGGGGACAGTCGGGCACAGCAGGGCGGCATGCCGTTTGCCTCCGTCCCCTACAGCCGATCGCCCGGGCTGAGCTTCCGTCCGGCGGCGATGGCGCGCTCCGAGGCGGTCGACGCCGCATACCGTTGCAGCATCGTCCGCGAGCGCCAGCCCGCGAGCCGCATGAGGTCCGTCTCCTGCATGCCGGCCGCGAGCATGCTGTGCGCGTAACTGTGGCGCAGCTGGTGCGGGTGGATACCGTCGCCGAGTCCCGCCTGCTTGCCGCGCTCCCGGACCATCTGCGACACGCCGCTGCCTGTGAGGCGGCCTTTCAGCCCGAGCCATAGCCACGGCAGGTCCGCGTGTGGGTGCTTGCTGCGGAGCCGGTCGTACACGTCGAGCGCCTTGATCGTGCGGCGCCCCACGGGCACGGTGCGCTCGCGGCGGCCCTTGCCCATCACGATGCGCAGCACGCCTTGGTCCAAGTCGGCATCGTTCGCCACCGGGTCGGTCGGGTTGTAGCGGAGATCGGCGATCTCGGAGAGCCGCGCTCCGGTGTCCATGAAACAGCGGAGGATCGCCTCATCCCGCCTGCCGGCAAACGTCTTGTCTCGTGCGCACGCGTCGAGCAATGCCTTGAGTTCGGCCTCCCGGAGCACGTCCGGGGCCTCCTCGGGGAGTTTCGGCGGCCGCATCTTCGCCATGGGCGATGTCTTGATGAGGTCGGCGTCCAGCGCCCATCGGAAGAACGCCTGCACGCCACGAAACCGGTTGTGCGCGGTCGTCGGCTTCCAGTGGGCCAACTGGTCCTCGATGAACGACTCGACGTGCTCGCGGCGGATCCCGGAGAGGTCCGTGGGCATGCCCATGTCCGCGAGGTACGCCGCGAACCGCCGCGCAGAGTCCGTGTAGGTCTCGGTCGTCTTGGGAGACAAGTTCTTGGCGCGGCACGCCCTGGCGAACGAGAGCACGTCGCGGTCGATCCCGCTAACGGGGGCTCGCTCGAGGGTGATAGACTGCCCGGCGCCGGATGGTCCGGCCATCGTCAAAGCCTCCAAACGGTGGATCTGAACACCACCAGTAAGACGCTCTGACGACCGAGCGCAAAGGGCCATTCGGCAGGAAGACGCTCTCGTCGAGCGTAATTCGTGGGGCTATAGCTCAGTTGGGAGAGCACCTGCATGGCATGCAGGGGGTCCGGGGTTCGAGTCCCCGTAGCTCCACCATCCTCCCCCGGTTCCCTTCACGTCGTCTGTCGTCCTCCC
>JAJYDP010000060.1 GCA_021777365.1 Chloroflexota bacterium
CGGCGATCCCGCGCGAGCAGCCGGGGCCCGTGAGCGGCCGACGCCACTTCGGGCTGAGCGTGCGGTTCGTTGGCGCCACGGCCGCGCTGCTCGTCCTGGCCGTGGTCGCGGCCCTCCTGTGGGGAACGCTGCCACACCTCAACTGGGTCGTGCCGGGCGCGAGCCCGACGGTTCAGCCATCGGTCGAACCGTCAGCGTCTCCCGCGACCGCGAGCCCCTCGGCGTCGCCGTCGGCACCGCCCCCCTCAGCGACGCCTGCGCCAAGCGCGACGTCGTCGAGCGCCGATCTCTGGACGGCCGCACCGCTGCCGAACACGCCGTCGCTCCAGCTTGCCTCAGGAACGCTCCGCACGCTCGTCCTCGGGCTGCACGCTGGCCAGATCGCCCCGCAGAGCAGAGGGGCGCCGACGGGCCCGTTCGTCTACCTCGGGCCGACGTCTCTGCCAGACGACACCTGGACGCGGGCGAAGCACCTCTACGTGGCCGATGTCGGCGGCGGGTCCGTGCGAGTTGTGCCGGTGCCCTCGCAGGGCTACGAGGCGATCGCCTCGGCCATCGAGTCGCAGGGCACCCTGGTCGTGCTCGTCTGGCAGCACACCGGCGGCCAGCCGGCGACGAGGACGATGTCATGGTCAGACTGCTCGCAGCCGCTCGAGTGGCGACTGCTCGCCGCGCCGGCCGGTGCCGACGGGCTCCCGTCCGGTGCGTGGCGTGAGCTCGATACGGCCACGGCGACGCGCAAGTTCCAGAGCCCGCAGCAGGGGGCTGCCGGCTGTGATGAGGCGATGCTCCCGGTGATCGCCGTGTCCGGCGGCCGCGTCGCCTACGACGTGGACCACCCGACGTCGCAGTTCCCGGCTGGGTCCGCGATCCGCATCCGCTCGCTGTCAGGCGGCACGCTGGAGCGCACGATCGACACCCAGAGCCAGGTCGAGCGTCTTGCCCTCTCCGCGTCATCGGTCGCCTGGACCGAGTCACCCAACGCCGACGCTCTGGGCGGGCCGACCCAGTGGCGAGTGATGCGTGCGCCGCTGGCGAGCGGGGCGGCAAGCACCGTCGCCCTTGGGACGCTCGGGCAGAGCTGGTTCGGGCCGCCCCTGTACCTCGTGCTCGACGGCGACGCGGTGGTCGTCGCGGAGGGAGGCGCCGGGACGAACGCGGGCGCGACGCTGCGTGTGCAGGGGGGCTCGCTCGAGGTCCTGAACCCCGACAGCGCCGTGAGCTGCGTGCCGCTCGCGGCGAGCTCGGGCATGGTGATCCTTCGCTGCGGGACCGAGGGTCGCAACGACGGCATCACGGCCTGGAGCGCGGCGTCGGGCCTCAGGCTCCTCGCGGGCACACCGACCCCGAACATCTGGAGCGAGCAGCTCGGCGACGGCTGGTTCGCCTGGCAGAGCTACGACACCACGGGCACGAAGCTCGGAATCTCGGCGCTCCCGCTGAGCGCGCTCGCCGGCCAATAGCCGAGCGGCACCGTCCTCCGGGTGGCGCGCCAGCGGTGCCAGCCCATCAGCAAGTGTTGCGGGACTGTTGATCGGCGAGGACACTGGAACGGAGCACCTCCCGGCGCGACTGGACGCCGGATCGACCCGCGCCGACGATGACGTCTGACGAAGATTGAACCTTTCGTCGCGCTCGGCAGTCATGTCGGTCACGATGGACGTCATCACGGCGTGGGAGACGAGGCACATGGCGACCCTGGATCGCGCGGCTGCCCCGGGGGAGCGTGAGGCCGCGTTCGCACGCCTGGCGGAGACGCAGCTCGACGCGGCCTATCACCTGGCCACCTTCATCCTCGTCGGCGACCGGGCCGAGGCCGAGGACGCCGTGCACGACGCGGCGCTGCGGGCCTGGGAGCACCTCGGCGAGGTCCGCGATCCGGCCCGCTTCGAGGCGTGGTTCACGCGCATCGTCGTGAACGTCTGCCGGGATCGCATCGCCGGCCGTCGCACGCGACCCGTCACGCTGGCCGACCCGGACCCTGGCGCAGCGCCCGACCACGCCGACGCCTTCGCCCGCTCCGACGCGCTCGAGCAGGCCATGCGCTCGCTCTCAGCGGACCAGCGCATCGTGATCGGCCTGCGCTTCGTCGAGGACCGCTCGATCGAGGAGATCGCCCTGCGCACCGGCGAACGACCGGGCACGGTCAAGAGCCGGCTCCACTACGCCCTGCGCGCGCTGCGCGCCGCGCTCGAGGCGGACGCGCGGGAGGTCGTCCCATGAACGACGAGCAGTTCGAGCAGCGCGTGCGCGACGCGGCCCGCCGGATCGCGGACGCCGACCGGCCCGCGCCGGGGTCGCTGCACGCCCGGGTGGCAGGCATCCCGGCCGAGCATCTCCACGCCGTGGTCGGCCGACGCTGGTTCGGTGGGGGCCTGCGCCTCGCCGGAGCGGCGCTCGCCCTCGTCATCCTCGCCGTCGCGGTCGCGCTCCTCGCCTCGACGCTCCCGCGCAACAACGCGCTCGTGCCGGGCACGTCGAGCATCCCGAGCCCCTCACCCTCTCCCATCGCGTCGCCCGCCGCGCCCGCCTCGCGAGCGCCGGGCGCGGTCGCACTGCCCGATGGGCTGACGAACCGCGCCTGGGTCGAGATGGGTCCGACGGAGGCCGCGCCGCCCTATGCCGCCGGCATGCTCGACGACAGCGCGCACCTCGAGCTGCCGGCCAACGAGCGTCCGCTCGGGGTGAGCGGCAACCTCGTCGTGTCGCTCGTCAGCCTCGGAGCGACCGGGAAGGACGAGCTGATCGTGCGCGACGTCACCGCGGGGACCGTCGTGTCGCGCGCCGCGGTCCCCGCCCAGGTCGTGCCGACCGCGGTCGCGATGGCGCCGGGCACGCTATATCTCCTCGTGCAATCAGGTCCCGCCCTCGCCAACCCGGCCGTCTATCGGCTCGACCTGTCCTCCGGGTTCGCAACCCCATTCGCCCTGAACATGCTCGCGAGCGTCCTCGTGGCGAGTCCGAGCGGGCGCACCCTCGTCGCCTGCGGCACCCCGGGCCTGGGGGCGAGCGCGGTCACGATGATGCGTCCGCTGGCCGGCATCCCGTACGTCCAGTTCTCGGTCCAGGGCATCGCCGTCGCCACGAACGACACGACGCTCATCACGTACGGCGGCCACACGCTCTACGGCTACTCGTTTGCGACCAGGCGGCTCGCCTGGACGATCCCCGACGTCCTGTTCGACCGCGGCTATGTCACGACCGACGGGTCGAGCTTCGTCATCCAGACTGGCCTCGATCCGACTTTCACGGGCAACCAGGGGGCCGGCCTCCCGGCCGCGGCCCTGCCCTCGCGCATCGCGATCGTCAGCTTCGGCGGAGCGCTACGTGAGCTCGTCACGGCGCCCGAAGGCACGCCCGGCTACCACCTCTGGACGCAGGTCTCGAACGATCACGCCGCCGTCCTCCTCCAGCCCGGCGAGTTCCCCCAGGCGGCGTTCGAGGCCGGCCACGGCACCCTTTCGCCGACCGTGCTCGACCTCGCGACCGCGAAGCTGACACCGCACGCGTTCACGCTCACGGAGGCTGCGCCCGCTCCCACGGCGACGCCGTCCCCCTCGACGACGCCATCGTTCCCGGTGACAGGGCGTCTCGTCGGACGCACGCCACTGCCCTCCACGGCAGGGGGCCCGCTGTGGATCACCGTGGCCGACGGCGCGCCCTGGATCACCCTCGGCGGTGACCCCCAGGGAACGGTCGAACGGATCGACCCGACGTCCGGGAAGGTCACGGAGACCGTCAAGGTTGGTTTCGCGCCCAGCGCGCTCGCCGCCTACGGGACCTCGCTGTGGGTCACCAACAGCACGGGTGCCAGCGCCCATCCGCCGGGCCCATACGTGAACACCGTCCAGCGCATTGACACCACGACGGGTCACATCCTCGCGACCGTGCCGCTCGAGCTGCCCGGCCAACTCGTCGCCGACGGGTCAGGCGCGTGGGTCGTCAGCGCCCAGCACTCCCTCGTCCACGTCTCGCCGACCGGCCAGATGCTGGGGAGCGTCGTGCTGGCGTCGGGTTCGCCCAGTCAGGATCTTCCGGTGAGCGTGGCGATCGCGGGCGGGCGCATCTGGGTCGTCCTGGCGCACGGCGGAGCTTCGGACGTCACCCTCGAGGCGATCGATCCCGCGAATCTCAAGATCGTCCTGACGACCGAGGTGGCGCAAGGCCTCGGCTGGCTGGTTGCGACGTCGAATGCTCTCTACGGGGCGCAGGTCAGCGGCACGACGACGTTCGCCTGGACGCGCATCGATCTGCAGACCGGTCGCGTGACCATGCTCGGCGACCTGCCGGTGCACCCCGCCCAGTTCGAGGGCGTCGCGGTCACCGCGGACGGGGCGTGGGTGCTCGACCCGGGCGCTCCGCCCGCGCAGACGCCGCGGGTCATCCCCTTCGATCCGATGACGGGGCGCCAGACCGGTGCCGGCGTGCAGCTGACTGGATCCTTCGGCGACTTCATGGTCGCAAGCGGGCGCGACGTCTGGACGCTCGGCAGCGAAGTCGATCACCTGCGCTTCTGAACAACCTCGCAGGCTGCCGCGGCAGTGTGGGCGCTCGTCCTATCAACATCTTCCAACACTTGCTGCCGCACTAATCTCGTTCAGAGACCGGCAGGACGTGTTGATTGAGTGGTGGTAACCCCGACGAGATCCCGGGCCTTGACCGGCCGATACGAGCCGTTACGCTGGCGAGGATGGACCGAGCGAGGCGGACGATGAGGACCGCGGCACACTCCGACCACCGAGACTTGGCTCCTGTGCCCGTTTGGGTGCGCCCCTTGGCAGGATGGGCGGCCGCCGCCCTCGCCGCGGCGATCGTGCTGTTGGACCTGATGATGCTGTGGCCTGGCGCTTCCGGGACTGCGTATGTGCTCTCGCTGGCGGCCGGCGTTGCTTCGGATGGGCTGATCGTCGGCCTCCTCGCACTCGTGCTGCTCCGTCCGGTCGGGCTCCGCTCCGCCGACCGCGGACTCGTCCTTGGTGCGGTCGTGTTTGCCCTGGCCGTGGTCTATCGCGTCGGCATCAACCTGCTCGCGCGGCTCGCCGCACCGAGCGAGCCCACCCTCGCGCTGCCGACCGGACCATACGTGGATCCCTTGGTCGAGTCTGGGCTCCGCGCGGTTGGAGCCTGGCTCTTGGCGGCAGGCATTGCTCAACTCGTGGGAGCCCGACGGGGCCGTTTGGCCACATGGTCAGGCCCTCAGCTCGCGGCTGCCGTCAGCGGCATATGTGTGGCCGGACTCATTCTCGCGGCTGCGGCATTCGTGGCACCGGTCACACAGAACCGCGGAGAAGTCCCCTGGGCGCTCGAGGTGCTTGCCTGGACCGTCCTTGGGGTCGGCGCGCTGACCCGGCCGTTGGTGTCGCGGACCCGCTGGCTCGTCGCGGCCGGCGCGGGTCTCCTGGTTGCGAGCTCGGCGGTCGCCGCTGTTGATCTCCTTGTCCAAGGCTGGTGGTGGGGACCGGTTCGCGCCTGGTTCCCGGCCCTACTCAACTGGCACGGCGCATACGTCTATGTCGGCGAGCTCGACTTCCTCGGGTGGGCGGCCCTCTGGCTCGGCCTGGTCGGCCTCACCCTCGCGCCTGGGCCCACTGCCCCGGTCTCCACGCCCAAGCGCTGACCTGGCCCTCGTCCGGCCCAAGGCGCGAGGGCACGAGCGCGGTCCGCCAGACGGCTGGGTTGATCGCCCCATCCCTGTCTCCTTCGCCGTGCATGCAGGCGATGGCTCCGTCAAGGTTGCGCTCGAGTGCGACATCGGGCGGGGTAGCGACCGGCGTTACCCCGCCCGCAGGAATCTCGGCTGGCGCGTCGGGCGCTGCGGCGTGAGGGAGTGGTGATGCTCGGTCGGAGGGTGCGTCAGTCGGGCCAGGCGAGCTCCGACCTGAGCCGCACGGATCGCGAGGCTTGACCACGCGGGATCAGTGCTCCCGTTCCGGGCGCGCAGGACGCGCCGGCAGTCCCGAAGAGCGGCAACGAGGTCGGTGGGGCGGCCGCCTGCCGACGTGGTGATGGCCCGAGCCTCGGCGATGTAGGGGTCGCGGCAGCCCTCCTGGCGCCACACCTGGTCCGTCAGCTGCGCCGCCGTGCCCGCCTCGCCATGCTCCCGGTAGAAAGCGTGACAGAAGCGGAGCACGGTATCGGCGAGCAAGGGCGCGTTGCAGTGCATGGCCGCGTAGCCGCGCCCCGCGCCCTTGCTCGACGCCGCGACGGTGGCCGAGCGCGTGTTCCAGAAGGCGACGACCTGGACGCGGTCCGCGCTGATCACGGAGGAGACGAGCCCCGCGCGCCACACGTCAGTGGGACATGGATCCCCGGCGCGGCAGGCCGGACACTGATCGTGTGCTCCGCAGCGTTCGATCGGGGCCAGGAGGGCCTCGAGCCAGTTGTGCAGGGCTACCGCCACGCCGCGCTGACCGCGCTGCCCGGTGAGACGCGTGAGCTGGGGCCCTTCGGCTCGCATCGCCTCGATCGTGTCGGGGAGCAACCCCAGCAGCGGCATGAGCGCGCCGAGCACGGTGGCCGCGCCTGCCTGATCGCCAGCGGCCGCGGCGTCCCGCAGGGCCGCGAGCAGGAGCGTCCGCAGGTGCCGCGGCGGAGCGGCGGCGCTCCGACCCGCCAACCCGTCGCAGCGGAGCGAGGCGCACTCGCCGATCCAAGTCCGCCATTGCGCGAACTGCCCTGGGGTCGGCTGCTCGGGCAGGATCTGCCCGTGGGTCTCGATGTGTGAGGGTGTGACCACGGGTGCCGCAATCTTCGGAGCCCGGGACCGCTCGAGCTGACGTGCCGCCACCATCGAACCCGTGGTCCCGCCATTGAGCTCGGTGAGCAGCGCGTCGAGGTCGGTGTAGCCGGCCTCCTCGGCTCGCCGCAGGAGCTCGCAGGCGGACTCCGCGGTGGCCGATGCGTCGGCGAGCGCGTCGTGCGCGGCGTGGTTCTCGATCCCGAGTGTCTCGAGCAGTCGCGTGAGCTTGTGAGAGCGAAGCGACACGCCGGCGAGGCGCACGAGCGGTCCGGCGGTGTCGAGGATGGGGAGCTCGGGCAGCGGCTCGCCCTTGACCCGCGCGATCTCGTTGCGCAGCACGGGCACGTCGAAACCCGCCCAGTGGGCGGCCAGCACCACCCGCTCGCGGTTCCGGGCCTCGAGGAGCCGCGCGAACTCCGGGAGCACCTCCGCGAACGTCGGCTCGTCGGCGAGGTGCTCGTCGGTGAGGTGGTGGATCGTGGTGGTCTTCCGATCTACGGGCACCTCCGGGTTGATGAGCCAGCCGAAACGCTGCTTGATTCCTCCGGCCCGACAGATGGCCACGCCGAGCGCCACGATGCGATGGGCGTTGCCGGGGGCCACGCACGTCTCGAGGTCGAGCACCACGAGGCGCAGGTTCGCGGGCGGGCCCCACAGCGCGCCGCTCACAGAAGGCCGCGCTCCTCGGCGATCGCGTTCATGAGCGCCTCGTCACGCAGTGAGCTGTATGTGCCGCGGCGCGGCTGCGGGTCGGCGATCGCGCGCAGCGGCACGGTCCAGCCGCCCCACGGCAGCTCGTCGGCCTCAATGAGGGCGGCCACCGCGTTGAGGTCAGTGAAGGCGCCCTCGGAGCGGCACACGGCGAGGTCGAAGAGGTTGTTCGTGCGCTCGATGTTGGCGAACTGGTATTGGCGCTGCGCGAGGAGCGGATCAATCCAGGTGTGGTTGAGGCTCTCGATGCCGCCCGTGCTCATGCCGAGGCGCGGATCGGCGAGCAGGGCCGGCAGCGCGGCGGCCATCCGGTCCTCGTAGTTGGCACGGCTGCGGCGCAGGTCGTCGAGCCTGACGGCCCGGCTCTGGATCGCCAGTGCCCCCAGCGTGTCCCACCAGGTGTGCCAGGCGGCCACGCTCTCCATTGCCTTGCCGTCGCGCGCGAGCTGCGCGAGGTGCGCCCGAAAGGCGTCGCGGTAGGGCCCGCGGAGGGCGTCCTCGAGCGCATTGTTCTCGAGCGCCTGTCCGATGTGCCAGATGCTCGGCACGAACAGCGGGCCGGGCGTTCCGAAGTGGCGGCTGACGCCGCTGATGATGCTCGTCGAGGCGTCCGAGAGGATCATGTCGGGCACGTAGCCCATCTCGGCAAAGGCGAGCCGCCAGGCCGTGCCGTTGAGGGCCGGCATCGCGCGGACGAGCCGCAGCTTGGTGGCGCCGGGCACGGCGGGATCGGTCCAGTCGAGTTCGGCGAGCACCAGGATGGCGTAGCCGCCGCTCTTCTTGGCGTTGCCCGCGGCGTCCCGCCCGTAGATGGGGAGTTCGTCCAGAATCCACACGAGTGGCTGGCCGGCCTCGCGCATCGAGGCTGCCCGCTGACGAAGGCGCGCCTCGACAGGCGCCCACACGACCGGCGCGAACGCCTCGACGAGCCCGGCGCCGATCTGCCAGAAGCGGCCCATGTTCTTGCTCGCCGGCGAGCGGCGCTTGCGCTTCCGCGTGCTCCACCGCCGTCGCGGGCGCGGTGGCTTCGCCGGTGGCCGGCGGCGGCCCGGGCGGGTCGGCAGGCCCGCGGCGGTGAGCGCGCCGAGCCCTGTCTTCGCATAGCTCAGCCCGAGCGCGGCATCGGACAGGCCGCGGGCCACCACGCGTGCGGGGAGGCGGTGACGGCGCGCGACAGACCGCTCGCCGCGGTGGAAGCCCCGCAGCTCGAGGCACTCGCGGCAGCTCTCCCCAGCATGGACGTGCGCGCGGGGGAGTGGGGGCGTGAAGGTGTGCGGCTTGCTGCCGTCGGCCGGCGCGCAGCGGTATCGCTGCCGAGGGCGACCCGCGCGGGCATACACGCCGCAGCGCACGACGTGCGAGCCTGGATGCTTCGCGCAGGCAGGCGCCCCGCGGTGCCCTCGCCGGCGCGGTCCCGAGGCGAGCAGGACGGTGAAACGGTGAGGGTCGCCGACGGCCGGCGAGCAGCGGTAGCTCCGGTAGGTCCCTGAAGGGCGGTGGAACGTCCCCCAGGCGACGACATGAGATCCGCGATGGCGCGGGTCAAGGCAGCGAGCTGCCGGTGCTGATCTGGGTCGAGGCAACGCCTGACTTCCCTTCTGGGACGCCAGGGACGCGTACGTTACCACTTCCAATCAACACGTCCTGCCGGTCTCTTCTCGTTCAGAGACCGGCAGCAGGTGTTGGTAGTTGGTGGTAATCCGCGGGGGTGATTGGGTTCCCTGAAGCGAGGGGGGCTGCGATGGTCAGATCAGGCGAGCGACTCGCGCAGGCACCGTTCGCGGGTCAGTGCGTGTTCGGGCTGACTACCTGGTAGCAGGCGCGCGTCGGCTCTTGACGGAGGTCGCGTGGTGGTGAACCGTGGGAGCGTGGAACGCTCGACCTCGGTCTTCGACGAACCGAGCAGGCCATCCGATGCGGGTGCGGCGCAGCCGCACCTCCCGGAGCTGACGTGGCCCGCGTGGGTGTTCATCGGTGGGGCAGTCGTCGTCGTGCTGGTCCACCTCTCGCATGTCGGTCAGGAGTCCGGCGGCCTCCTCGTCGCCTCGGCCGTGCTGTCCGCTCTCGTCGCGGGCCTCGGGGCCCTCCTGCCGGCGGCGCTGCTGGTGCGCATGCCCGAGGCTCCGCGGACGCTGCGATTGCTGCTCGCCGGTCTCGCCGGTCAGGCCGTCGCGGTCTGGGGCTGGGCGATCTTCCCGGTCCTGCTCACCGGTCCGGCGTGGCCCGACTGGTCAGCGACCGCCGTGTTCGCCATCCTCTACGGGGCGGGTGTCGTGGCATCCCTCTGCCTCGCCGTGGGGCTCCTGCGGCTGCGTCGTCCGGGCGTGAGGCGCGTCTGGCTGCTGGCCGTCATCGCCGTCCTCCAGATCGGGTTCACGGTCGTTCAGGCCGCCTCCCTGCGGCGACCGTGCACCTGTCGTTCGTGAGCCCCATGCTCATGCCGATCGCCGTGCTGACGGTCGCCGCTGCCGTCGCCGCGTGGGTGTCGGTGGACGCCTGGCTCGGCCACGAGTTCCCACGGCCGTTCTGGGCGCTCCTGGCGCTCGGGTTTCCACTCGGTCTCGTGGCCGGCGCTCTGGGTGTCTGGAAGACCCTCGAGATGCTCCGGCTGCCGGAAACCGGACTGACGGCCGACACGCCGTTCTGGGTCGCCTCGATGCTCGTGTCGCTGATCGGCATCACCGCGAATGTGCTGGCGCTGGCGGCCTACGCGCGGCTGACGCCGATCCCCGAGGTCTGATCGGGCGAACGGGGTCGCCTCCGCCTTCTCCCGCGCGCGTCAGCCGCGGCCCTCGGACACAGACGCGCAGGCGCTGACGGTCGCGGCGTGGCACGCTCGGCACCCCCTTGGGCTTCTGGGCGTGCGACCCGTCAGGGCGCGGTGCTCGCTGCGGGCAGCGGACAGGTGCCGGCCTCCGGGGCGGTGGCACCCACGCACAACTGGAGCGAGGCCGGGAGCTGGGACTCGAACCGCTGGGTGCCCACGTGGTATCGGAGCACGATCGAGTTGACCGGGTAGTTGCCGGCCGAACCGGTGGAGATGAGGAACACGACCCACTGGCGGAGAGCGCCGTCCACGGCAGGATGGAAGGACCAGCCGACCAGGGAACGCGCGCCCACGGCTGAGCGCATGAAGTCGGTGGCGGGACCCGTCACGGGCGGCGCGAGACCGGGTCCTTCGGACATCCCGGCCGCGCCAACGACGGACAGGCCACGGGACAGGCCGACGAGCTCGTAGGCATCGATGACCGCCGGTTCGGACGCGTCGTCTGCGATGTCCACGGACCACGTGACGGTCGTGCCCGGCGCCAGTCCAGAGACGCCCGATCCCGTGCTCGAGCCGCCGGCGAGCCGCAGCGGGTCGCCGGACACAATGGCCGCCGGCGACGCGCACGAGGCGAGGAACGACGCCACGACGATCGCCACGACAAACCGCCAGCACGCGCACTGGGCCATCACCCGACACCTCCGCCCCCGACCGCCTGCATCACGATCGAACGGCGGGCGACCGTCGTCAAGGGTCAGGTGCACACAGGAGATGCCTCACGTGCACCTGCCACAGCGCCGGAGCACTGCTGGCACCACCGCCCGAACTCAGGTCAGCTCGGCGCGCAGCCGCCCGCACGGAGGCGGCGCGCGCGGCCTCAAAGCCAGACGCCCCGAAGCCCCCCGCGACCCTGCATGAGGCGGCATGGCCTGGCATCACCACCACTTTGCCAACACTTCCTGCCGGTCTCTGATCGTTCTGAGACCGGCGTGGCCGCCGTGGGTGCACCGTAGCTTCATGACCGCGGCAGATCGCGGAACGCGGCCTTGTGCCGCTCCTGACGGTCCTCCTCGACGTCGCCGCCGCAGTCCGTCGGATCCTCCCTCCGGCATGACGATCGCTTCGCCTGTCTGTCCCGTCCACCTGCCTCTACCCTTCCCGACGGACGGGCGGGGCCGGTTGTTCTAGATCGAGGTCGGGGCTACGGCGTGAGGGGCACGTACGGGGCGAGCGACCGCGGCACGACGGCGCTGACCTCGATGCCACTGCATGCCGGCAGGTCGCTGCCCATGCCGGGCCCCCAGGCGGAGAGGGTGGTGGAGCCCGACGCGCCCGGCGCCGTGACCCGCAGCGTGGCGTAGGACGGCGGGCAGGTGTTCGCCGCGCCGGCGGGGTTGTCGCCGCCGGCGAAGGCCGCGAAGGCGTCCTGGCCCGGTTCGAGCACGACGTTCGGCGCCTGTTGCAGCGTCGGCGAGCCGAGGACGGCGGGCACCTCGCGTGCGCGGGTCTGGGCGCCGGAGGCGTTGACGCCGACGAGGGTGGGCCACCCCCGCATCGCGCACGCGTCGCTGCCGGCGTTCACGAAGCGGAGCCAGCCGCCGACCGTCCCCGCCGCCGCGCCGCTGTCGACGATCGAGACCCGGAGCTGCCCCGTCGTGCACCGGGGAGCCGTGAGCGCCGGCGACGGCGAGGCGGCCTCGGCCGGCGCGCTCGCCACCGCCCGCCACAGGCGCGTCACCGGCGGGTCCCCGACGCTCCGCCCGATGACGAGGACGCCGTCGGGGACGACGAGGCTACGTCCCAGCCAGCGATCGGCCTGTGCCACGTCGCCCTCGAAGACGGGGCCCGTGGCGGTGCCGCCCGTCTCGGCGAGGCGCTGCCAGTGGCGGCCGTCGGTCGAGCTCCACCACGCGATGGCGTTGTGGTCCCCGGAGCTCGTCGCGACGAGGTGGGCCCCGTCGTCGGTGATCCCGTACGAGGGCAGCACGGGACCGCCGGTGGGCGGCGACGCGACGCCGCCGACCGCCGCCGAGATGGGGATCCACGTCTGACCGTCCGTCGACGTCCAGGCCGCCGCTTCCTTCCCGCCGGTCGCGGACCCGACGGCGACCAGGCCGTCCTCGCCCACGTAGATGTCCGAGACGTAGGCCCCACCGCTCGCCGGCCGCTCGACCGTTCCCTGCGTCCAGTGCTGCCCGTCGGCGGACCACCAGGCCGCCGCGGTGGCGGGGACCGTCGCCGGGGGCGAACCCGTTCCGCTGAACTGCCGGGAACCCGTGCCGCCGCCGATGACGAAGCCCGGCCCGGCGGCGCGCGCGCTGAAGAGGCGTGCGCCGGCGAACACCGACCCGAGCGACTCGCGCTGCCAGCGTGCCCCGCTCGGGGAGATCCAGACGGACGCGGTGCCCGAGGCGGTCTCGCCCACGGCCACGAGCCCCGAGGGACCCGCGGCGATGCTGCTGATCATCGCTCCCGAGAGGTCGGCCGGACCGATCACCCGCGTCCAGGCCACCCCGTCGGGCGACGTCCAGATCGCCTGCGGCACGGGACCGCAGGTCTGGCCCGCGCCGGGGGCCGAGCAGACGGGCTGACCGTCCTGGCCCCAGGCGAGGAGGCCCGACGTCGTCGTCACCAGCGACAGTGGCCCGGCGCCGGCGAAGGCGCGGTCCTCGCGGCTCAGCTCGGTCCAGTTCAGGCCGTCGACGGAGTCCCAGAACGCCGTCTCCCTCGAGGTGCCGACCTGCACCTGCCCCGTCGCGTAGAGCTGGTCGTGGGAGAACACCACGTCGTCGGGTCCGGAGGGGTCAGGGAACACGGATCGCCCGGACCAGTCGAGGGTGCCCCAGGCGCCACCAACGAAGACGAACGGGGGGCCTGGGGGTCCGTTCGGAGTCGACTTCGACGAGGGACCGGGCGCCGGCGAGCCGGGAGTCGCAGACGGGATCACCCCGGGCGAGGCGGACGGGCCGACCGAGGGGACGGTCAGCGCGCCCGTCCCTGTCGGCGGCCTCGTCGCCACGAGGATCCCGGCGGCCACCACGATGACGCCCGCGGCGGCGAGTCCGGCAACCAGGCGCAGGCCGACGCGTCCCACGACCCGGCGCCGCGAGCCGTCCTCGTCGGCGGCGATGTCGCGGATGTCTGCCCGCAGCGACGCGGGAGGCTCGC
>JAJYDP010000061.1 GCA_021777365.1 Chloroflexota bacterium
CGAGAACGCATCGCCGTGCTGGACGAGGAGCTCGCACGCCTGGGCCTGGAGCCTTCCGTCGCGCGCGACCACCGCTCGTCGTCTGTGCGCAGCATCCCGCTGCCCCAGGGAGTTGCCTACACGTGGCTGCACGACGCGCTTCGGGAGGACGGCTACGTCATCTACGCGGGCCTGGGGGAGAGCGCGCAGACAAGCTTTCGCGTCTGCGCGCTCGGCGCGCTCGAGGCTGACGTGCTCCGCGGGTTTGGGGCGTCGCTCGAGCGTGCGCTCGCCAGATCCTCCTCCATCCCGGCCGCGACGTCGGCCCGTTGACCCTCGCCTTCCGGAGCTGGAGCCAGCCATGACCGCGCCCTCCGCCCGCGACGACACGGCAGCCAGCCGTCGGCGGTTCACGTACCGGCGCGAGTACCGTGGCCCTGTGCAGGCCGTGATCCTCGACTGGGCCGGTACGACCCAGGACCACGGGGTGTTCGCGCCCGCGACCGTCTTCGTCGACCTGTTCCGGGCGCACGGCATCGAGATCTCGATGGCCCAGGCCAGGCGGCCCATGGGCCTCTACAAGCTGGACCACATCCGGGCGATCACCCGCGATCCGGACGCGGCGACGGAATGGCGGCGCGTCCACGGAGTCGACTGCACCGAGGACGACGTACTCGCGATGTTCGAGGAGTTCAAGCCGATGCAGGAGGCCGCGGTGGCGCGCCACGCCGGTCTCATCCGGGGCACGGTCGAGGTGGTCGCTGAGATGCGCCGGCGTGGCTGCTTGATCGGCAGCACGACCGGCTACACGCGCTCCGCCGCAGAGATCGCGGCGCGGGAGGCCTCCCGGCAGGGTTATGAGCCAGATGCCATGGTCTGTGCCGACGAGGTGCCCGCCGGGCGGCCAGAACCCTGGATGGTGCTGCGCAACATGGAACTCCTGCGGGTGTTTCCACCCGCTGCGGTCGTCAAGATCGGCGACACCCTGTTCGACGTCGATGAGGGCATCAACGCCGGCACCTGGACGGTCGGACTGTCGCGGACCGGCAACTACGTCGGGCTGTCGGAGGCGGACCTCGCCTCGCTGGATCCCCACGAGCAGCGCCGCCGCGTCGTGGAGGCCGAGGAGATGCTGCGTCGTCGTGGCGCGCACTACGTCATGGAGACCATCGCGGACGTCCTGCCCTGCCTCGACGACATCGAGGATCGCCTGCATCGCGGCGAGGGCCCGTGATCGATCTCGGCTGCACGGCCGGAAGCTGCTCGCGGCTCCGACGCCGGACTCTTCCTGTCCCCCGACCGGCTGGTGCCACCGCGGCGTCGGATACAGCGAATCAACGTGACGCGAACGAGCTCGTTACGAACGCCCGCGAGACTGTACCTCCGTTCCTCCTCCTCCCACGGGCCCGCCTCCCCACTGGCGGGCCCGTCCCCTTCGTCGCTTGAGCACCAGCGGAGGCGGTCCCGGTTCGCGTGGATGGACTCGCGTGAGTGACGGCGATCTCTGCCGGTTCCGGACGGGCCGTGGCGCCGATCCGGCGCCACGGCCTCCTACGGGTCGGTGCGGTCTGCGTACCGGGACTCGGCCGGCTGGCGCACTGTCGTCGTCCACGGCATCTGGTCGATGCCCGTTTCGAGCTCGATGAGGCGAAGCGCGTACGCGAGTTCGAGTGGGGCCTCCAGGCGCTCGCCGGATCCGGCCGGGGAACCCCCGTGGGCGCTCATGAGCCAGGCTTCGCGGCCGTAGCTCGCAAGGAGCATGTCGACCGATCGGATGGGACGGAGGTGCGAGCGGATCAGCTCCACGCGTGCGACGAACGGGGGCGCCACCCACCGGGGCGGCACCGGCGCCGCACCGGTGAGGATGCGCTCCACGGCGCGTGCTCGGTTTCGGAGCACGACCGGAATCTGGGGGACAGATACGGGCGCTTCGGACACGACGGCCATGGTCGGATCCTTGCAGTCCGGGCTCGGGCTGACTCGCGTCGGAACGTAAGCAATCTGTCTGCGGTGCGTTACATTCGGTCGAACCGACCCGATGGTGCCGGAGGACGCGGCTCCGGTGCGGCGCGTCCTGGCACGTCGCGTGCGGCAGTCTGCGGATGTGCAGCTGGGGATGGAAGTTCACAACGCCGCAATACGGCGCTCACACGGGGAATCCATCCTGCGGACATGAGAGAGCACCGGGTGGCTGCCGGACGGGAGCCGATCGTCTTCCTGCTGACCCTCCATCGCGAGGACGGCCCGCGCGGCGTGCCCTCCGACGCCGACATCGCGCTGTGGTTCGGGTAGCCGCGACATGCTCGCCCGCCCAGCCCAAACCGGTGCCTGGCTCATCCTCATCATCGGCTTCGCGGCCGGCCTCCATGCCCTCGCGAGGCTCCGCCACGAGGACGACCACGCCCGCGCCATCCCGCACGCCGAACGGTGGCGCCGCGATGAGGAGCTTTACGGCCGCACGGCCGCTTTGGCGGCGCCTGCCCGCGCGCTGACCACCAGCTGAACAGTGCCTCGGCACATGCGAGGGCGTGGCCACACGCGCAGCATCGCCGCGCCGGCGCCTGAACGCTCTCGGCCGACACCCGCTCGATCCCGCGGACCGGCCACCGCCCCTCTACGTCGGCTTGCCGTCACCCCAGTGCCAGCGCGCGTCGTCGTCCTCAGGCACCTGCGGTCCCCGCTCGAGCCCGTCCGGCCCATGGGTGGCCCGATATCCTCCGAGCCTCGATGAGCGCACCCACGTCCGCGAGAGCAGGACCAGCGCGAGCACCACCACGATCAGCAGCGCGACGGTAGCCAGCAACGCCTCCACAGGCGCGATGTAGGTCCGCCGCGCACCGCCGGCAAGAGCCGGAAGTCGCCATCGCAACGACGATCGAGGATGCCGGGCCTTCGCCGCATGCCCGCACGCGGTCCGAACCGTCTCCTGTCCGATCCGACGCCGCAACCGAAGCCAACCGGCTGGCGGCCGGCGCGACACCCGAGGGCCGCGGTGCAGCTGGACTGGTCGCCGGCCTGCTTGCCTTCTACCTTCGACGCTGGGGCGTCCCACGCCAGTCGGCAGATGGGTGGCATCTCGCGGCGTGCGGGTGGCATCAGCGGACGGCGAAGCCCTCCCCTTCCGGCCTGACCTCGTTCACGCTCGTTCTGTCACCGTAGACCAGGAACGCGACGGTCGCCTCTCGCGTCTCGCCCGGTCCGAGCACGCTCGCGGCTCCGCTCGCCAGCGCCTCGTCGAGTTGCATCGGGTGGCCTGTCCACGGTTCGAGCGCCACGTGGTAATGGCCGCGCCACCCTCCGTAGACCTGCCACACCCACGCCGCCCGGAAGACCCCGAGCGGGAATGCGATGGCGAGCCCGCGGCGCGCCTGCGTATCGGTCAGCGCCACCCACCCCTCGTGCAGCTCGGTCGCCCAGTGACCGCCGAACACCATCGCGTCCGGCGCCGGCACGCGCCGCATGTCGCGGCCGCCATCGGGCGCACCGGGCGACGGCAGGTACGGCCAGGCGTACGCCTCTCCCGGCGTCCCCAGCGACGGGTCCGATGACACCCCCACGAGCATGCGGCCGGCCGGCAGGTCGATCCGATGCGCCGGCGACACGGCGAGCGCAGGGTGGATCCCCCACAGGTACGGCAACGGTCGCAGGTCGAGGTTCGTCAGCCGGTAGCTCGCCCGCAGCACGGGCTCGTCGTCCCTGAGCTCGAGGCGGCGTTCCAGGCGCGCCGGCGCGATCGTCGCGTGGCCCGTCGTAGTCATGGCCACGGCTCCCTCGGCCGCCGGCTCCTCGCGCGCCGACCAGGGCACGGACCACAGTTCGCCCATGTACGGGAGCGGCTCGTCGTGCAGATGCGCGACGTCGCCGGTGGGGAAGATCTCGTCCCAGCCGCCGCACCACCAGTCGTCGAAATGGGCGCCGAACGGCGCCCGGCGTGGCGGCGTCCGCGGGTTGTGCCAGAGGAGGTCGCGGTCGCCGGCCTTGTCGACGAGCTCGAGCACCTTACCGCCGAGTTCCGGGACGACGACCACGCGGAGGGATGCGTTCTCCAGGATCCAGGCGTCGAGGCCATGGACCGACCAGCCGCGGACGAGGCGTGCGGTCACGTCGTCACCTCCAGCCGGAGGCGGCCGGTGCCCGGCCCCCTCCACGTCGCCCTTCGCATCACAGCTCGTAGATCCGCGCCGTGATCGCCCCATCGACCACGATCTCCGCCCCGCTGACGAACGAGGCGTCATCCGACGCGAGGAAGACGGCGACGCGCGCGATCTCGTCGGTGGACGCGATACGTCGGACGGGATACTGCCCCTCGACCCGTGCACGGAATCCTCCCGGGTCGGGGTGCGCCCGGAAGAACGCCTGGTTCAGCTCGGTGTCCACGTCGCCCGGGCAGATCGCGTTCGCCCGGATCCCGTGCGGTCCGTACGCGATGGCGAGGCTCTTCGTGTACCCGATGATCGCCGCCTTGGTCGCGCCGTAGACCGGGAGCAGCGGGTCCGCGCAGAACGCGTTGACGGACGACATGTTGACGATGGCGCCAGAGTGCCGGGCGACCATCGCCGGCAGGACCTCTCGGCAGAAGAGAACGCATCCGAGCAGATTGACGTCGACGATCCGGTGGAAGTCCTCCACCCGCACGTCGGCGGCGAGCGCCTCCACCTGCACGGCGGCGTTGTTGACCATCAGGTCGACGCGCCCGTGCTCGTCGAGGACGCCGGCGACGGCCGCCTGGACGTCGGCCTCTCGCGACACGTCCGCGCGGACGAACCGCATGCTGCCGCCCTCGGCGGCGATCTGGTCGGCTGCGGCGCGCCCGGGCTCCTCGAGGATGTCGACACCGACCACGAGGGCGCCCTCGCGAGCGTACGCCCGGGCGATCGCCCTGCCGATGCCCCGCGCGGTCCCGGTCACGATCGCGACGCGGCCATCGAGCCTGCCTCCCACCTGGACCCGACCTCCAGTCCCTCGTGATCCGCGGGCAGGTTCTCCCCCCAGCTCCTGCGGCCACTCTCCCTACGCGAGGATCACCTCGATCCCCAACTCCTGCGCGCGTTCGACCTGCCTGGGATCCGCGCCCTCGTCGGTGATCAGCACGTGGATGGCGCTCAGCGGGACGATCGGGGTGAACCCGCGACGGCCAAGCTTCGTCGAGTCGGCGACGGCCACCACGCGCCTGGCGCGCGACGCCATCATCGCCGCCACCTCGGCCACGAGCACGTGCGGCGTCGTCAGGCCGGTCTCGACGGTCAGCCCGTCGCAGCCCATGAACACCAGGTCCGCCGACAGGTCCCGCAGTTCCGCCATGGTCTGCGGGCCGACCAGCGCCTCGTGGTCCGGCAGGTAGAGCCCCCCGAGACAGATCAGGTGCGGGCTGTCCCAGACAGCGATCTCGCGGATGACCGGCAGCGAGTTGGTCACGACGGTGATCGCGCTCCCCCGGCGCAGCGGCGCGGGAACGTGCGCGGCGACCTGGGCCACGGTGGAGCCAGAGTCGAAGACCACGACGTCGCCGGCCTGGATGAGCGCCGCGGCAGCCGCCCCGATGCGCGCCTTCTGACCCCGGTTCTCCCGGGTCTTCAGCGCGTAGGCGCCGGGTCCGCGGCCAGCCGACGTCGCGACGGCGCCGCCGTGGACACGCCGGAGCCGGCCGGCGTCCTCGAGGATCATGAGGTCGCGCCGGATGGAGACGTCCGTGACGCCGAAGCGGAGCACGAGCTCGCCCACCGAGACCCGTTCGCGGTCCTCGAGGAGCCGCGCGATGAGGTCGCGCCGCTCCCGCGCGGTCATCTCGTGCAGCTCGCCGGCACGCGTCGCGTTCATGTCACTTGCCCATTCCCATCGTGAGGCCCGCGATCAGCTGGCGCTGGAAGATGAGGTAGACGATCACGGCCGGCAGCGCGCTCACGAGCGAGCCGGCCATCAGCACCGGGACGATGATGATATGTGAGCTCTGGAGTGTCGCGAGGCCGACCGTGATGGTGCGGACGTCGGGCGTCTGCAGGAAGAGCAGTCCGATCAGCAGGTCGTCCCACACCTGGATGAACTGCAGGACGGCGACGGTCACGATGGCCGGGATCGCCAGCGGCAGCATGACGGTCCTGAAGATCTGCCAGTACGACGCGCCGTCCATGAGCGACGCCTCGATGAGCTCGTTGGGGACGCCGCGGAAGTATGTCGTCATCAGGTACGTGCCGAGCGGGGCGCCCAGCGCCGCATAGACCAGGATCGCCCCCGGGTACTGGTTGATGAGCCCCGCATGGCTCACGTTCACGTACTCCGGGATGATGATCGACTGGATCGGGATCATCATGCCGGCGATGATGGCCAGGAAGACGGTGGAGGATCCGGGGTACGTGAGCTTGGCGAAGGCGTAGCCGCCCGTCGTGCTGACGAACAGGATGATGAGGACGGCGGACCCGGTGACGACCGTCGAGTTCAGCAGCTGCTGCAGCACCGGGATCGTGTCGAAGAGCTTCGCCCAGCTGTCGAGCGAGAACCCGGGCGCGCCCAGGAACTGGTCGTACGAGCGGAACGACGCCTGCGTCATGAAGTAGAACGGGTACAGCATCACCACGACGACGACGCACAGGATCACGAAGGTCGTTCCACGGGTGATGCGGCGGCGCAGGTTCGTCGGGCGCGCCCTCGTCGGCCGGACGCTCGTCGCGCGAAGGCTCATCGCCGGGCCCTCATTCGCCGTGGCCCTGGAGGATGCGGATCTGCGCGATGCTGATGGCGAAGACGATCGCGAACAGCACGACCCCGATCGCCGCCGCGTACCCGAAGACGCCGTTGGAGAACGCCGTCTGGTAGACGAAGAACTCGAGCGTCGTGGTCGCGTACCCCGGCCCGCCCTCGGTCATGATGAAGATCAGGCTGAAGAGGGCCGTGAAGCCGGTGATGAGCGTCAGGACGACGGCAAACTGGATGAACCGCATCAGGAGCGGGATCGTGATGTGGCGGAACATGGCGAATCCACCCGCCCCGTCGACCCGTGCCGCCTCGTAGACCTCGCGGTCGAGCGTCGCCATGCCCGTGATGAAGATGATCGTGTTCGTGCCGAACACGGACCAGATGAAGGTCAGGATCACGGCGAGCATCGCCGTGTACTCCTGCCCCAGGAGGTCCGTGTGCAGGGCGCCGAGGCCGGCGAGCGACAGCAGGTCGTTCAGGATGCCCCGTGAGGCGAAGAATCGGACCGACACCATGCCGATGACCACCCACGAGATCGCCGTCGGCAGGAAGTAGGCCGAGCGGAAGAAGCGCCACCCGCGGACGTGCTCGTTGAGCAGGAAGGCCACGAGCAGCGGGATGAGGATCGCGAAGGGGATCGACGCGAGGAGCGCGACGTTGTTGAACACGACCCGCCAGAACGTCGGGTCCGTGAAGAGGCGCTGGTAGTTGGCGAGGCCGGCCCACGTCGCGTTGATGCCATCCCAGGTCGTGAAGCTGTAGTAGAAGGTCTGGACGATCGGCAACGCCAGGAGCGCCAGGTAGAGGACGATCACGGGCAGGCTGAAGAGCACGCCGGCGCGACGTTCCGCTCGTTTCAGCCGCCCGGTGCTGCGAGCCACGGCGTCCCGTGCCGCACCGGACGCGGTCCCTCCGACCGCCACTGCATCCCTCACGCGTGCCACCCGAAGAACGCGGGGGCCGAGGCGTCCGCTGGGATGCCTCGGCCCACCGAACGAGCCGTTACTTGTACTCGGTGCCGCGCCTGTCGGCCGGCAGTTGCATGAGCGCCTGCTGGAGGTTGTTGAGCCCGGCCTGCACCGACATCGTCCCCGCGAACATCGCGTTGATGATCTTGGTCCCGACCGGGTCGCTGACCTCCGGCTGGATGACGTTGTCGAGCATCGGGTAGCGCGTGTAGCCCTTCGTCGCCGCGTAGGCCAGCAGGTCCTGCGCCATCCGGCTGTCCGTCGAGAAGCCCTCCTTCGCCGGGATCAGACCGGCATCCGCGACGACCTTCTGCGCGGCGTCGGACGCCAGGTACGCGAGGAAGGCCGCCGCCTGCGGCTTGTGCTGCGAATAGGAGGTCATCGCGAACCCGTCGCCCGAGTACTCGACCACGCCCTTCAGCGGCGTGTTGGAGAACGGGGGCAGGAAGACCCCGACGTTGTCACCCATCTTCTGCTGGAACTCGGCGATCTGCCAGGTGCCCTCCATGGTCATCGCCGCCTTGCCAGCCTCGAACTGGGCGATGGAGTCGCTGTTCGTCAGCACGTCCTGGTTGGTGTACCCCTGCTGGTAGAGCGAGACCCACTTCTGGAACTGGGCCACCACCGCCGGATCGGTCCACGGCAGCTGCCCATCGTAGAGGTTCTGCCACTGCTGGGGCGTCCACTGCATCATCAGGTAGCTGACGTCGTACCAGGGATAGAAGCCGCCGCCGAGCGCCTGGCCGCCGGTGCCGTACACGAACGGCATGATGCCAGCGGCCTTGAGCTTCGCGCAGGCGGCGAACAGCTGGTCCCACGTGGTCGGGAAGTTGTTGGGGTCGAGGCCCGCCTTCTGGAACAGCTGCTTGTTGTAGAAGCCGTTGTAGAACTGGACCTCGAGCGGCACGACCAGGACCCCGTGGTCCGGGTTGAAGTCGATCGAGCTGTACTGGATGCCCTTGAGCTTGAGCAGGTCCGCCATCGGCACCAGGTCGTTGAGGGGCTGCAGGTAGCTCTTGTACTTCAGCGCGAAGAGCCCGGTCCACATGGTTGCCAGGTCCGGGCCGGTCTTCGAGATTGCCGCCGCCTGCAGCAGGTCGAAGTAGTTGTCTGCCGGCTGGCTGACGATGTTGATCTTGATCTCGGGATGAATCGCCTCGAACGCCTTGACCAGGGCCTGCGTGGCCGTCGCGTTCGCCTCTGTGCCGTAGTTGTGCCAGAGCGTCAGCGTGGCCGGCGCGAGCGCCCCCGGGGCACCTGCGGCGGCGGATGGTACGGAGGTCGCGCTCGAGCTGCAGGCCTGGGACGCGACCGAGGCGGCCAGCAACGCCGCCACCACGAGCGTCAGTTTGCGGTCCAGCACCGCGGACTCCTTTCCGGCGGAGAGTCTTTCACGTCAAGGCGAGCCTGCGACTCGCGGCCGGGCGGGCGCGCACGTGGTGTCGTGCTGAAGGACGCCGCCGCCGGACGCGAGCACGGGTGCCTCGGCCGCCATCCTCGCCCGACGCGCGGGCCAGGGGCGGCAGGGAACGGTTCAGCACGACCTCATAGGCATCCTCGTGTCCTCCGACCGAGATCGAGCACAGCCCCTGGCGTTCGCTCGTCCGGTCCGTCACGCCCGCGGCGTGACGCCCCATCTCCTCCGACCGCCATCCCGGTCATGCCGGCCCTCCGTTGCCGCGCCGCCCTGCCGCGTCAGGCGCTGTGCAAGAGTGGGTTTGAGCACCTTCCGGAACGTGCACTCGTCGACAGTACTGCACGCTGCAAAGCACGTCAATCCGAACACAACCGATCATCCGATCCGTCCCGAAGCGCCGCTTCCCCGTGCCCTCGCTGCCGGGACCGTTTGACAATCACAACATGATTGGTAGGATTGCGCGCAACCATTCGAACATCAAACGCCACATCGCGCGAGGCGCGACGGGCGAGACGAGCGGGATGGAGGCTGGGAGCGTGAGTACGGGCGAGGAGATCCGCCTGGCACGGCTGTTCGACGGGGACGGCAACGCGGTGGTCGTCGCGATCGATCACGGGCTCTACAACGGGCCGCGACCCGGCTTCAACGACCTGCCGGAGGCGGTCCGGCATCTCGGCGCGGCCGATGCCATCCTCGTCAGCCCCGGTATGGCAGGCCACGTCCGGGAGGCCTTCAAGCGCCGGGGCTCGCCGGCCATGATCGTGCGCCTGAACTGGGGCACCCAGTACGCGACACAGTGGGACTACCACGAGAGCCGCAGCGTCCCCGTCCTCTCCGCAGCCGAGGCCGTGGCGCTCGGCGCCGACGTCGTTCTGGTCGGGATGTCGATCCGGACCGGATCCGAGGCAGTGGACGCCGAGAACGTCGAGGTGGTGGCGCAGGCCGTGAGCCAGAAACGCCAGGCCGGGGTGCCGATCGTCGGCGAGGTCTACCCGGCCGGGCACGAGGACCTGCCACCCGACGAGCGGCACGACCAGATCGCGATCGGGTGCCGGATCGTTGCGGAGCTGGGCGTGGACCTGGTGAAGACGTTCTACACGGGCGAGCGTTTCGGCGAGATCGTCGCGGCGACGCCGGTGCCCGTCCTCGCGCTCGGCTCGCGCAAGCTGCCGCGCGAGCGCGACGCGCTCGAGCTCGCGGCCACGGCCGTGCGCGCCGGCGCCCGAGGGGTCGTCTTCGGCCGCAACGTCATCCAGGCGCGCGACCCGGAGCGCTTCCTGCTGGCACTGCGCGCGATCGTCAGGGAGGGCGTGGCGCCCGAAGAGGCCGCGACACGCAACGGGATACCGGAGACGGACTGAGCCGGATGGGCCTCCTCCTCGGGATCGACGCGGGGACGACATCGCTCAAGGCGGGGCTCTTCGACGACGGCGGTCGGATGCTCGCCACCGCCGGAGACGAGTACGCGCTGCGCACTCCGGAGCCGATCCGCGCCGAGCTCGACGCGGAGTCGTACTGGAGCGCGCTGGTGGTCGTGGTCCGGCGGGTGCTCGCCCAGGCGGGCGCGCGCGGGTCCGACGTGGTGGCGATTACCGTGTCGAGCCAGGGTGAGACGGTGGTTCCGGTGTCGGCCGCCGGGACGCCGATCGGACCCGCGATCGTCTGGCTCGACAACCGCGCCTCCGACGAGGCCGACGAGCTCGCGGCACGATTCGATCGGGAGACGGTGTACGCGACCACGGGCGTACCGGCCGTGGTGCCGACGTGGACGGCCTGCAAGCTGCTCTGGTGGAAACGCCACGCCGAGCCGCTGTACCGCAGCGCCGCGCGGTTCCTGCTGGTCGAGGACTTCCTGCTCCACCGGCTCACCGGGCGGTTCGTGACCGAAGGCGGGGTCCAGTGCACCACCCTGCTGTACGACATCGTTCGCCACAGCTGGTGGCAGCCGATGCTCGACCTGCTCGAGCTCACCCCCGACCGGCTGGGCGAGCTCGCGTCACCGGGCGAGGTGGTCGGCACGCTTCGGCCGGAGGCGGCCGCGGCCCTGGGGCTCCCGGCCGCGGTGCGCGTCGTGGCGGGCGGGATGGACCAGGGCGCGGGGGCGGTCGGCGTCGGGAACGTGGCCCCGGGCATGGTCTCGGAGAGCACGGGCGGTGCACTGACACTGCAGGCCTCGGTCGACCGGCACGGCGGGGACCCCACGGGCGAGACCCCCGTGTACGTCCATTCGGCGCCGGACCGCTATCTCTACTGCCCTGTCTGCCCCACCGGGGGCATGTCGCTCACCTGGTTCCGCGACCGCTTCGGACAGGCAGAGGTCGAGCGTGCGGCGGCCGAGGGACGGAGCGCGTACGACCTGCTGACCGAGATGGCGGCGGCCGTTCGGCCGGGCGCGGACGGCCTGACGATGCTGCCGCACCTCTCGGGCGCGTTCAGCCCGGAGTACGAGCCGCGTGCCCGGGGCGTCTTCTTCGGGTTCACCCTGGGCCACGGCCGCGAGCACTTCGTGCGGGCCATCCTCGAGGCGGTCGCGTTCATGCTCCGGCGCAACCTCGAGCTGTTGAACGGCGCCGGGGCCCATGCCCGCGAGGTGCGATCGCACGGGGGCGGGGCCCGCAGCGCCGTCTGGAACCAGATCAAGGCCGACGTGTGCGGGCTGCCAGTGGTCACGCTCGACGGCGACGAGGCCGCCATTCGCGGCGACGCGATGCTCGCCGGGGTCGCGTCGGGCGTGTTCCGCGACCTCGAGGAGGCCTCCCGGCTCACCGTGCGTGTCCGCGATCGATTCGAGCCGGACGCCGGCGCGCACGCCGTCTACGAGGACGCGTACCGGCGCTACCTCGAGCTGTTCGACGCCGTCAGGCCGCTCTTCCGCTGGCCCGGAGAGCCCGCCATCGACGAGCGTCCCGGAGCATCCTGATAGATCAACGGCGAGCGCGAGGGGAGGATCCGACGTGGCGACGAAGGCGAAGATCGGCGTCCTGGTCATGGCACTGCTGGAGGACGCGTACAACAAGACCGCCCACATGCGCCCGGCGGCGACCGAGGCGGCCGCGCGCATCGCGCGCGCGCTCGGCGAATACGGCGACGTGGTCCACGCCGGGCTCGTGGAAGAGGAGCACCAGGCCGCGGCCGCGGCCCGCCTGTTCAACGCAGAGGACGTCGACCTCATCGTCGCCGTCGAGCTGGCCTACACCAAGGGCGTCGTCCCCGCACGCTGCCTGATCGACACCACGGCGCCCGTGCTCGTCTGGAACACTCAGCAGATCGCGCGCCTGGGTGAGTCGGACGGCTTCGACGTCGTGATGCTGAACTCCGGAATGGCGGGGATGCCCGAGCTGACGGCGGTCCTGATCCGCACCGGGCGTGATTTCTCGATCGTGACGTCCCGCTTCGACGATCCCGAGGGTCGGAGGAAGGTCCGGGAGGTGATCCAGGCGGCGGCGGCGCGCCGGCGGCTCCGGACCGCCAGGGTGGGTCTCGTGGGACACCCCTTCGAGGGGATGACGGACCTGATGTTCGACGGGCTCTCGATGCGCCAGGCGATCGGACCGGTCGTCTGGCCGGTGGAGCCGGAGGCGATCGCGGTCCGCTTCGGCGAGATCCCGCAGGCGGACGTCGACGCGCTGGTGGCGGCGGAGCGGGGCCGTTACCGCGTGGACATGGACGCAGCCATCTTCGAGCGCTCGGCGCGGCTGGCGCTTGCGCTCGAGTCCGTGGCGCGCGAGCAGAAGCTCGACGCCTTCACGGCGTTCGACCAGGTGTGGCTGAGCGACCCGCGCGTGGGGATCATCCCGTCGTACGGGACCGGCCGGCTGTGCGAGATCGGCATCCCTGCCGCACCAGAAGGTGACGTGTCCACCGCGATCGCGCAGCTCGTCCTCCAGGAGCTGGCGGGGCAGGCGACAACGCTCGAGAACTACGTCATCGACTTCGAGAACAACGCGGTGATGTTCTCGCACGACGGACACGGCAATCCCGCGCTGGCGACGCCTGGCGGCGTGGCGGTGAAACACTCGATCTACTACCAGGGCGTGGGCGGGTTCGGCGCCGGCTTCGAGTTCGCGTACGAGCCCGGCTCGATCACGAACCTCGCGATCGTCACCATTGGCGATGGGGAGTGGCGGTTCGTCATCTCCGAGGGCGAGCTCCTCCCCTTCCCGCCGCGCCCGATCTCGGCCCCGCAGACGCTCTTCCGGCACGGCACGCTGCCTGTCGACGAGTGGTGCAACGCCTGGCTCGTGGCCGGCGCGACGCACCACATGGGGGCGGCTCGCGGCCGCTGGACGCCCCAGCTGCTCGAGCTTGCGCGGATGCTCGGGGTCGACGCG
>JAJYDP010000867.1 GCA_021777365.1 Chloroflexota bacterium
CCATGGGTCCGCTCGAGCACGTGTCCCGCTCGGTCGGTGCCGAGGTGGGGCGTCGTCGGTTCCTCGCTGGCTCGTTGACATGGCTAGCGGGCACGGCTGCGGTTCTTGCCGCTCCCGGTCTGGCCCGCGCCGCCGACACCGGACGTTCCCTTCCGCAGGTGCGCCCGGCTCAGGACACTGGAGCCAGCCCGCAGACCTGCGGCATCTACTGCTATACGTCTGACTGCGGCTGCTGCCCGAACTGCTGCGGCACCAACACGGGCGCGCTATACAAGTGCGTCGACCAGTGCACGGGTCAGGTCACCTACTACTGCTTCAACCTGTGCTCGTCGTGCCTGGGCTTCTGCTACTCGAACGCCTGCTGAGACCGCTCGACATGTCGACGCTGGGATTAGTCGTGGGGGCCCTCGGACTCGCCGTCTCGATCGTGGCGCTGGCGGTCGCGGCGGGGACCGCTGCTCGTCTCGAGCGGCTCGAGGCCGGGCGCCGGATGCCCGAACACATCGGTTTGCCAGCTGGCGCTGGAGTGACCCCAAGCGCGTTCGACCGGGTCCTCTCAGCCGAGCAGGCGGCACGACTCGTCGAGGGTCCCTCCTTGGTGCTCTTCGTGAGTCCTCAGTGCGCACCCTGTCGCAGTCTCGTCGAGAACGCGCCAGCGGAGCTGGCGCCGGGTTGGGTCCTTGCCGCCGTGGAGCCGGACGGAACGGCGGAAGGCGACAGTCTCCGCCATCATGGTCATGTGTCAGCCCTCTGGTTGGTGGATGCAGGTGGCAAGATCAAGGACGCATTCGACACCGCGGCGACCCCACATGCGTTCTTCGTCCAACACGGCCGGGTGATCGATCAGGTCGTTGGGGCGGGCGTCGACGATGTCAGGACCCATCTGGCATCGCTCGGGTCGCCCGCTCCCGCCTTCTAGCATCCGTGGCGCTGTCCGGTGCACTCGCGGCGCTCCTGCTCGCCGGTCCGACTCATGGATATGAGTTGCACGCCACCCTTGAGGCCGAGCTCGGCTCGACCTGGGTGACGCGCCCCGCGCAGGTGTACCTGACGCTCGGACGGATGCATCGTGACGGGCTGGTAACGAGCGAGCGCGTCCGGCAGGAGACGCGTCCCGATCGACAACGCCTCACTTTGACCGATGCGGGCCGGCAGGCCGCGGAGGCGTGGCTGGCGGGTGGCCCGGCCGACGAACTCGTGGTCCGGCTAGCGGTGGCCCGCCTGGTCGTCCCGGACGGGGTGCCATCCCTGCTCAGCACGATGATCGACGAGCGCACCGCGGCCCTGCACCGCCTGCGGCGCGCCCGAGCGGACGATACCGGGGGATTCCGCGCCGAGGCTCGTGACGCCGAGATCCGCGCCGTCGAAGGGCAGCTCCACTGGCTTGAGGGGCTGCGCGGCCACCTGGGCGAGATCGTCGCGCGACCACGCGTGAGGAAGGCCGATGAGCGCGCCGCTGAGCTTGCCTGAGCGCCTGCCCGCGATCGCGCTCGACGACGTCTCGCGCACGTACACGAGCGGCGGCAGCAGCGTGGCGGCGCTCGTGCAGATCGACCTGCGGATCGCGCGCGGCGAGACGGTCGCGATCACCGGGCCGTCGGGTTCAGGCAAGACCACCCTGCTCAACCTCGTCGCCGGGCTCGATCGGGCGACCAGCGGCACGATCACCGTGCTGGGCATGCGCGTCGATGGGACGTCAGAGCGCGAGCTCGCCGAGTTCCGTGCCCGCCACGTCGGCCTCGTCTTTCAGGACCCCCACTTGCTGTCCGGACTGACCGCGCTGGAGAATCTCGTGGCGGCGCGCCTGCCATTCGGGCACTGGCGCGACCTGCAGGCCGAGGCCCGGCGGCTCCTGGCCGAGCTCGGCCTGGGCGAGCGCCTCGATGCCCCACCCTCGCGTCTCTCGGGCGGGGAACGTCAGCGCGTCGGCCTCGCGCGGGCGCTCATGGGGCACCCTGAGCTCCTGCTCGCGGACGAGCCGACGGGCAACCTCGATGCGGGTACCACCGAGGAGCTCATCGGGCTGCTCGAGCGGGTGCGCCGCGAGCACGACCTGACGATCGTGGTGTGCACGCACGACCCGGCGGTGGCCGCCTTCGCCGAGCGGGTGGTGCGCCTGGTGGGCGGCCGGGTCGACGGCGAGCATCGGCTCGATCGCCCGGGGCCCCTCGAGGTCCGGGCGCTGGAGGAGCCGTGATCCGACTGGCCACGCGTGGGTTGCTCGCGCGACGGGTGGCCACCGCGCTCGCGGCCGCCGGGCTCCTCACCGCGGTGTCGGGCTTCCTCGTGCTGGCCGGCGTGTCGCGGACCACGCAGGCCGTGCTCAGCGGTGACATTGCCCAAGCCTGGAACACCCCGTACGACATCCTCGTCCGCCCGGTCGGATCGGAGACCGTCCTCGAGGCGAGCGAGGGCCTGGTGCGCCCGAACTTCCTCTCCGGGCTCACCGGCGGCATCGCGGAGGCGCAGCTGGCGGCGATCCGTGCCATCCCGGGCGTGGCCGTCGCGGCACCTATTGCAGTGGTCGGGTTCGTCCAGTGGCCGGCCGCGTTCCCGGTCGACCTCGCAGGCGCCCTCGGCCCGGGTCCGATCACCGTCTTCCGCATCCAGGCCCAGGCCTCGGGTGAGGCCGGCCTCTCACGCTACCCGGCGGCAGCCGCGCAGTACCTCGTCGCTG
>JAJYDP010000868.1 GCA_021777365.1 Chloroflexota bacterium
CGTGACGCTCGCGCGCCGCGTCGGGTCGTGGGCTGGCGGGCCTTGCGGCGCCGCCGACCACCGGTCGGGAATTCCACCCAACCCCGAAGTGAAGGCGTATTCGTGCCTGCGCGGAGAGGATAACGCAGGCGGCGAGCACGCGCCCCGGGGCAGCGAGCACGCGCCCCGGGCGGGTCTCGTGGCAGGCGCCGAGATGCGGTCGTCCCCCCGCCGTTACAGTTCCTCCATGCTGACGCTCGTCCTCACCCGGCACGGATCCACCCCGCGCTCGGACCCCGAGCAGCACCTCGGGCAGCGGCTCGATCTCCCGCTCTCCGACGCCGGCCGCGCGGCGGCGCGCGCCCTGGGCGAGCGGCTGGCCGGCGTGCCCTTCGACCGGGTCGTGTCGAGCGCGCTGGCTCGCGCCCGCGAGACCACGTCGCTCGTGGTGCCGGGCTTCGACGTCGAGATAGACGCGCGGCTCAGCGAGATGGACTACGGGCGATGGGAGGGGCTGACCTACGCGCAGATCGATGCGCTGGACGCGGCCGGGCGACGGCGCTGGGAAGAGGATCCGGCGGGCATCGCCTGTCCCGGCGGGGAGTCCGGCGACCAGGTCGCGCAGAGGGTTCGGTCGCTCCTGGTCGACCTGATCGGCCGGGCGGACGGGTCGGGTGGCTTGTCAGGATCGGTCGGCCCACGGGTCCTCGTCGTCGCGCATTCCACCACGAACCGCGTGCTCCTCTCGGTGGCGCTGGGCGTCCCCATCCGCGACTACCGGCGGCACTTCATGCAGGCGCCGGCCAACCTGACCGTGCTGCGGTTCCCCGGGTCGCTGGAGGACGGAGCCCGCCTGCTCGTCGCCAACGACGTCTCGCACATCCGCGGAGTGCGCGGCGACACCTGGGAGTAGCGCCCGGGGCGTGGGCCGGCGTTGCTGCCGGGAGCGCGGGGGTGCGCTGGGGCCGAGGTCGCGGGAAGAGCGCAGCGGCCTGAGCCGCTGCGCGCGGCCGGAGTCGCCGGGAGTCAGGACGCGCGCCGCAGGCGGGAGACCCAGCCCAGCCGCCACGCCACGAACAGCACCACGGCCGCGACGCACGCAACCGCGATCGCCGTGTCGAACGGCGAGAGCGCGTGCCGGACGTCGATCCAGTTCGCCCCGAGGACCGTGCCGACGTACAGCAGCAGGATCGTCCAGGGCACCGCCCCGAGCGTCGAGTAGAGGATGAACCTCCCGAGCGGCATCCGCGCGACCCCGGCGGGGAAGCTGATGAACGTCCGGACGACCGGCAGCAGGCGGCTGAAGAAGGCCGTCTGTGGGCCCCATCGGGCGAAGAAGCGGTCCGCCAGGTCGATCTCGTCCTGCCGGATCAGGAGGTATCGGCCGTAGCGCTCCAGGAACGGGCGGCCGCCCCACGCGCCGACGGCGTACCCGATCAGCGACCCGGCCGTGTTGCCCAGCACCGCCACGACGGCGACGACCCAGAACGACCACGGCCCGTGCGTCAGCGGCTCGACGCTGGACGGGCTCGAGACGAGGAACCCTGCGAAGGGGAGGACCAGCTCGGAGGGGAGCGGGATCATGGCCGATTCGATAGCCATGGCCACGCCCACCCCGAGGTATCCCACGGTGCCGTAGAGGTGGGTCAGGAAGGGGATGACGATCTGATCGAGAAAGGCAAGCATGCCGGGCGAGTCTAGCAGTGGGTGCCGGCCCGGGCCGGAGGAGGCTCTCGGGCCGGAGGAGGCGCCGCCGGGGACCTCGCGCGTCGACGCGTCGCAGCGCCGCGCAATCGCGCCGTCCGTCCCGTCGCAGGCCGGCGCGCCGTAGACTCAATCATATGGGCCGGATCCGCATCGTCGACGTCACGGACGAGGAAGGCTTCGCGCTCGTGCCGCCGTGCGCCGATCCCGCGTTCGACCACCGGACGTGCGACTACTGGGAGGACGCGGTCGCCGGCTCGAAGGCGCGCCGCGAGGGCTGGCTGCGTCCGCGACCGGCCGAGGCCGGGACGGCCGGGTCGTCCACACATGCCGGGCCTCCCGCACATGCCAGGTCGCCCGCGCCGGCCGGGTCGCTCACACCCAACCCGTTCCTGGAGGACGCCTCGCAACGCCGGCCGATCGTCAACCCGTTCGTCCGGGGGCGCAACCCGTTCGAGCCCACTGCCGACAGCCCCGTTGCCTCCGGGCCCGACCTGTTCGCCGGGCCCGACCTGTTCGCCGAACCCGACCTGTTCGCGCCCGCCAGCGACAACCCCTTCGCCCCGCCCCCCCGACGGGTCGAGCGTCCGGGTGCCGGCGCTCCCCGGAAGCTCGGGCTCCTGGGACGCGGCCTGGGGATCTTCGGCAGCTACGCCCGGGTGCTGCTGCTGGACGACCGACCCGCCGCGTACTGCCAGTTCGGGCCGCTGTCGGCCTACCCCCGTGCGCTGCGGCTCCGCGACCTGTACCCGCAGCTGCCGGCGTCGCCGCTGCCCGCGGTGATCACGTGCATCGCGACCACGGCCGAGGCGCGGCGCCGGGGGCACGCGCTGGCGCTGGTGGACGATGTCTGTCGCGAACTGTCGCTCCGCGGGTTCGCGGCCGTGGAGGCGTACCCGGAGGCCGGGGCTCGGGCGGACGCGACCAGTGCCGCCTTCCCGGGGTTCTGGGAGCGTGCCGGCTTCGCGATGGTCGTCGCCGACGACCGG
>JAJYDP010000869.1 GCA_021777365.1 Chloroflexota bacterium
AGGCGGCCCAGATTCGTGGCCCCGGAGCTGTGGGCGGGCTGGAAACCAAACGGCATAGGCGAGCTCAAGCCGAACCACTACATGGAGATCGCCGAGACCCTGTGGGACAACCGGCGCGCCCTCCCCTACGCGCTGCGGATCCTGCGCAACGGCGTCTGCGACGGCTGCGCGCTCGGCGTCAGCGGCTTCCACGACTGGACCATGGACAGCGTCCATCTCTGCACGACCCGCCTGAGCCTGCTCCGGTACAACACGGCACGCCCGTTCGACCACGAGCGGCTGGCCGACGTGGCCGCGCTCCGGCACATGAGCGGCGCCGAACTGCGGGACATGGGGCGGCTCGCCTACCCGATGGTCCGCCGGCGAGGTGAACCGGGCTTCCGCCGGGTGTCGTGGGACGAGGCGCTGGGCCTGGTCGCCGGACGCATCCGGCGCGCCGGTCCGGATCGGATCGCGTTCTACCTCACCAGCCGCGGGATCACCAACGAGGTCTACTACGTCGCCCAGAAGGTGGCCCGCTTCCTGGGCACCAACAACATCGACAACGCGGCCCGCGTGTGCCACGCGCCGTCCACCGCCGGCCTCAAGAAGGCGCTCGGCGTCGGGGCGACCACGGTGTCGTACTCCGATGTGCTGCAGAGCGACCTGGTCGTGATCTTCGGCGCCGACATGGCCAACGCCCAGCCGGTCTTCATGAAGTACCTGTACCTGGCCCGCAAGGGCGGCACGAAGGTCGCCGTGGTCAACCCGTACCGCGAGCCCGGCATGGAGCGCTACTGGGTGCCGTCGAACGTGGAGAGCGCGATCTTCGGCACGAAGATGACCGACGAGTGGTTCGCGGTCGACACGGGCGGCGACATGGCGTTCATCAACGGCGTCCTGAAGGTGCTGATCGCCGAGGGCGGGGTCGACGGGCGGTTCATCGCCGAGCACGCCTCGGGCTTCGCAGAGCTGCGGGCGTCGCTGGAACGGCAGTCGTTCGAGGAACTGGAGCGGGCGAGTGGCGCGTCCCGGGAGGACATGACCCGGTTCGCCCGCATGTACGCCGCTGCCCGATGCGCGGTGTTCGTCTGGGCGATGGGCATCACGCAGCACGTCCACGGCAGCGACAACGTGCGCGCGATGGTGAACCTGGCACTGGCGAGAGGCAACGTCGGCCGCGACGGCGCAGGGCTCATGCCGATGCGCGGTCACTCGGGCGTGCAGGGTGGCGCCGAGATGGGCGCCTACACCACCGTGCTGCCCGGCGCGGTGCCGGTAACGCCGGAGAGCGCAGCCGCGCTGTCGGCGCAGTACGGGTTCGAGATTCGCGGCGCACGCGGGCTCTCGGCCGCCGAGATGGTCGAGGCCGGCGGCCGCGGCGAGATCGACATGCTCTACTCGAGCGGCGGCAACTTCCTCGATGTGCTGCCCGACCCGGGGGAGGTCCACGAGTCGCTCGAGCGCGTGCCGCTGCGGGTGCACCAGGACATCGTGGTGACCACGCAGATGCTGGTGGACCCCGGCGAGGAGGTGGTCCTGCTGCCGGCACGCACGCGGTACGAGCAGCCGGGCGGCGGCACCGAGACGACCACCGAGCGCCGGATCCTCTTCAGCCCGCGGATCCCGGGGCCGAAGGTTGGCGAGGCGCGGAGCGAGTGGGAGATCCTGGTCGATCTCGCGAAGCGGGTCGACCCGGAGCGGGCGCACCTGGTCGACTTCCGCACCGGCCAGCAGATCCGCGACGAGATCGCGCGGGTGATCCCCTCCTACCGCGGGATCGAGAAGCTCCGGAAGGCGGGCGACCAGGTGCAGTGGGGTGGTGAGCGCCTCTGTGACGGCTGGGTCTTCCCGACGGCCGACGGCAAAGCACATTTCGACCCGGTGGACCCGCCCGAGCTGTCGATCCCGGATGGCCGGTTCCTCCTGTCGACTCGCCGGGGCAAGCAGTTCAACTCGATGGTGTTCAAGAGGCGGGACCCGCTCACCGGCGCGATGCGCGACGCGCTCTTCATCTCGTCGGAGGACACATCCGCGCTCGGACTCGTCGAGGGCGACCGGGTCCTCGTCCGGTCCGAGGACGGCGAGGTCAAGGCCACGGTGAAGATCGCGGCCATCAAGCCGCGCAACGTCCAGATGTTCTTCCCCGAGGCGAACCCGCTGATCCGGCCCGGGCGGCGCGACCCGGTCGCGCTGGTCCCCGACTACAACGCCACGGTCGAGGTGCTGCCGCTCGCCGCGGCGCAGGCTGCCTCCACACCGGCAACCGTGGCGGGGGAAGAGCGGGGCAGCGCCGCGGCCCGCTGACGAGGCGCGGACGGTACGCTTCGCCGTGTGCCGACCCTCCTGTTCAAGCTGGTCCTCACCCCCGCGCTGATCGGCGGTGCGACGCTCGCGGCGCGCCGCTGGGGACCGGGAGTCGGCGGGTGGCTGGTGGGGCTCCCCCTGACGTCGGGCCCCGTGGCGTTCTTCCTGGCCATCGACCACGGCACCTCGTTCGCGGTCGCCGCGGCGATCGGGTCGATCGGAGGGGCGGCGGCCGAGGCCGGCTTCTGCCTCGCCTACGCGGCGGTCGGGCGTCGCGCGAGCTGGCCGCTCGGCCTCGCGGCGGGCTGCCTCGGCTACGTGCTGGCGTCGGTGGCGATCCAGCCGGCGCTGCGGCTCCCGCTCGGCGGGGAGCTGGCGGTGG
>JAJYDP010000870.1 GCA_021777365.1 Chloroflexota bacterium
GCCGGCCCGCCTGCCGCTCTCGATCGGCGACCCCACCATCGTCACCGGGTCCACGGCCGTCATGAGCATGTTCGAGCTGTTCGGCTACTACCTGCAGCGCGGCCTGGTCGACGTCGGGTTCCTGGGCGCGGCGCAGATCGACCGCTACGGCAACATCAACACGACCGTGATCGGCGACGACTACGCGCACCCCAGGACGCGCCTGCCGGGATCCGGCGGCGCCTGCGAGATCGCGATCAACGCCCGCAACGTGTTCGTGATCATGCGCCAGTCGAAACGCTCGTTCGTGGACCGGATCGACTTCCGGACCTCGCCCGGCAATCTCGGCGGCCCCGACGGGGCGCGGATCCGCCGGGAGGGCGGCTGGAACGGGCGCGGGCCCTCGGTGGTGGTGACCGACCTCGGCATCTTCCACTTCGACGACGAGACCGGCGAGATGCGCCTCGACTCCCTGCATCCGGGGGCCACGCTCGAGGAGGTGCGCGACGCGATGGGCTGGGAGCCCCGGGTGGCCGACGCGCTGGCCACGACGCCGGCCCCCACCCCGGAGGAACTGCGGCTGATCCGCGAGGAACTGGACCCGCAGGGGATCTACACGAAGTAGCTGCCGGCCAGCGGATCTCGCCTGCGGTCCACCAGTCGCCGGCGGCGCCGCTTGATCGCGGGCCGCACCCACGCCGCAAACCTCACGCCAGGCCGACCTGGCTGCGCAGTGCTGCTTTGTGGATCTTCCCCGCGCTGGTGATCGGGATCTGCTCGACCAGCACGATCCGCTCCGGTACCCAGAATTTCGCGAGCCGCCCCTCGTCAGCCGCGCGCCGCAACAGGGCGGCCAGCTCTTCCACGTCGAGCTTGCCGGAGGGCTGCACCACGGCCACCGGGCGTTCTCCCCAACGTTCGTCTGGCGCTGAGAGCACCGCGGCGGCCGCCACCCGCGGGTGCTCGGAGATCACGGCCTCGAGGACGGCGCTCGGGATCCACTCACCTCCACTCTTGATCGCGTCGCGTTCGCGGTCGACCACGTAGACCTGGCCGCCGGGCAGCCGGACCGCCAGATCGCCGCTGGCAAACCATCCCTCGCGGTACGCCTCCCGCGATCGCTCGGTATCGCGGTAGTACCCCTCAGGCGGCAGCCAGGGGCTGCGTACGTGGAGCTCCCCGATCGTCGCCCCATCGCGAGGGACGGGGGCACCGTTCACCCCTCGCACCTCCACCTCGACCATCGGTAACGGCACGGTGCCGGTGCGCAGCAGCTCCTGTGCCGCGTCCGACTCCGGGTCGCCGGGCGGGGCGACCGAGATGGCGGTGGCGAGCTGGTCCGAGCCGCCGTAGATGAGGCTGTAGCGGACGCCCTTCTGCCAGGCCCTCTGCGCCAGCCCCCGGGGGAAGGGGCTGCCACCGGTCAGCACCTTGAGCGGCAGCGCACCGCCGTCCGCCACGTCGTTGGCCGCCAGCAGCATGTGCAGCTGGGTCGGCACCAGGTTGGCGAACGTGACGCCCTCGCGACGGATCAGGTCGAGCTGGCCGGCGGGATCGGCCCGGCCCGGGAGCACCAGCCTGGCGCCGAGGTACGGCACGAAGAAGGCGGTGCCCCAGGCGTGAATGTGGAAGAACGGGATGAGCGGCATGAACGTGTCCGCCGCCGAGACCTCGGCCCCGCCGCGGTGCAGTGCCAGGTGGTGGAGGATCTGGAGCGAGGCGAGGAGCATGTCCCGGTGCCGGTAGCGCATGCCGCGCGGCCGGCCGGTCGTCCCGGTCGTGTAGAAGATCGAGAGGATGTCATTCTCGCTGACCGCGTTCGCCTCCGGCGGGACTGCGGCCGGGCTCTCGGCGATCAGTTCCTCCAGCGTGGGCTCGCCGGGCCGCGGCGACTGCGCCGCGTCGGTCAGCCAGACGCGCCTGGCGACCAGCGGATCGGCAGCCGCGGCGAGCTTCTCGAACCCCTCCCCCACCAGCAACCATTCGTCGCCGGCGTGCTGCACCGTGTAGAGCAGATCGTCGACCGGCAGTCGGAAGTTCAGGGTGTGCAGCACCGCCCCGAGCATCGAGAGCGCGTAGTGCAGCTCAAGGTAGCGGTGCGTGTTCACGTCCAGGACGCCCACCACGCTGCCCCGCCCGATCCCGCGCTGCCGCAGCCCGTTCGCAAGACGGATCGATCGCTCGTGCAGGTCGGCGTAGGTGAACCGATGCGGAGGGCTGACGATCTCGACCCCGGGAGACTCGTTCGCCGTCCGCCAGAGAACCTGGTGCGCGACCAGTTCACGCATGCGTCACCTCCAGCCCGACCAGCTCGGGCTCGTGCATCGCCCACGCCGGATACTCGTCGCCCGCGAGGAAATGGACCGCGTAGAGGCGGGCCAGCCGCTCGTAGCGTTCGCCGGCCGTTTCGGCCAGGTCGAGGAGGAGCGCTACCTGCGCCGCGTCAGCCAGCCGCCGGACCGCGTCCTTCGCCAGCCACTGCGCTTCGTCGGCCCCGGCTGCGGTGAGGGTCGCCAGGGTTCGCTCGATCGTCTCGCGCGCCAGCGCGGCCTCGCGAACGGCGTGGCGGTCGAGCATGCCAATGAACTGCTCGGCGAACGACTCGTGGGCGCGCTTCTTCTGTATCGCCTCCAGGAGGTCGAGGGCCTGGATGTTGCTCGGTCCCTCCCAGATCGGCGTGATCAGCGC
>JAJYDP010000871.1 GCA_021777365.1 Chloroflexota bacterium
GGACTGTTTCCAGGGATATGCGGCGAGCGGTGGCCCGGACGGTGCGGGCGTCTACGCCCGGAAGCATGAGCCGGCGATCAGCTTCACGGGGATCAGCGGGAACGCCGCGCGCTGCGCGAACATCACCGACTTCGCCCATTTCGACCCGTCGTCGGCCGACTACGAGCTGATCATCCCGAACATGTGCAACGACATGCACGACTGCGGCGTTGCCCAGGGCGACCGGTTCCTCTCCGGGTTCGTGCCCAGGATCCTGGACAGCACGGCCTGGCGGCGGGGCGGCGTGCTGTTCATCACCTGGGACGAGGGGAGCGGATCGGAGCCGGTCGCGACGCTCGTCATCGCGCCCGACGTGCCGGCCGGGTTCCGCTCGAGCGTCCCCCACGACCACTACTCGCTGCTGCGGACCATCGAGGATGCCTGGGGCCTGCCCTGCCTGGCCAACGCGTGCTCCGCGAACGACATGGCGGAGTTCTTCCGGACGGCGACGACGCCGTAGTACCCGGCCGCGGGCCGCATGTCGCCGCGGCGCGCATCACGCCCGCGGGCGGCGCTCGCTAGACTGGAGGCAACCTGGGGATGGGCGCCGCCCGAGCCCCGTGCGTGGAGGGACCTTGCGTGGACCCCATCACGATCATCGTGCTCGTCCTCCTCGTCGTGATCGTCGGCGGGGGTGTGCTCCTCTACAACAACCTCGTCCAGGGCCGGATCCGGGTCGACGAGGCGTGGGCGCAGATCGACGTCCAGCTGAAGCGCCGCCACGACCTGATCCCGAACCTCGTCAACGCCGTGAAGGGCTACATGGGGTTCGAGCAGAAGGTCCTGGAGAACGTCACCAACGCGCGCGCGAACGCCGTCGCCGCGGGATCGAAGGGCCCCGCCGCGCAGTCCGCGGCCGAGAACCAGCTGACGCAGACCCTGCGCTCGCTGTTCGCCGTGGTCGAGAACTACCCCGACCTGAAGGCGAACCAGAACGTCCTCGCGCTGCAGGAGCAGCTGACCACCACCGAGAACCAGATCGCGTTCTCGCGCCAGAACTACAACGCCTCGGTCATGCAGTACAACACGTCGATCGCCACGTTCCCCAGCGCGCTGCTCGCCGGCCCGTTCGGCTTCACCCGCCGCGAGTTCTTCGAGGCCGAGCCCGAGGCGCAGCAGGTCCCGCAGGTCGACCTGACGCTGAGCTGAGGAATCGGTCGGTGGAGGATACCCTCCGGGCCGCCGGTCCGGGGTCGCCGGACGAGCGACGTCCGCGCCGGCGGGGGCAGAAGCCGTGATCCCGCGCACCACCTTCTACAGCGAGGAGGCGGCCAACCGGCGGTACTCGCTGCTGCTCGCGTTCGTGGTCCTGCTCGTGCTGGCCGGGCTGGGATTCGCGATCGGCTACGGCGTGAGCGGGAACCTCGATACCGCGTACGTCGTGGTGCTCGGGGCGGTCTTCCTGTCGCTGCTCCTGACCGCGGGCTCGTACTTCGGGGGCGACTCGCTCGTGCTGAGCGCGTCGCATGCACGGGAAGTCACCCCGCAGCAGGCGCCGCAGCTCTTCAACGTCGTCCAGGAGATGGCCGTCGCGGCGAACGTCCCGATGCCCCGCGTCTACATCATCGACGACACTGCCCCCAACGCTTTCGCGACGGGGCGCGACCCGAAGCACGCCTCCATCGCGATCACGACCGGTCTCCTGCAGAAGCTCGACCGGGAGGAGCTGCAGGGCGTGATCGGCCACGAGATGTCGCACGTCCGGAACTACGACATCCGGTTCACGCTGCTGGTGGCGGTCCTCGTGGGGAGTATCGCCCTGCTCGCCGACTTCTTCCTGCGCTTCACCTTCTTCGGCGGTGGACCGCGCCGGGGCAGCGATCGCGAGGGTGGCGGGGGCGCCATCCAGCTGGTGCTCTTCGTGGTGGCGATCGTGCTGGCCATCCTGGCCCCGATCTTCGCCCGGCTGGTGCAGCTCGCCGTGAGCCGCCAGCGCGAGTACCTGGCCGACGCGTCGAGCGTGGAGCTGACCCGGAACCCGGCCGGGCTCGAGCGCGCCCTGGGGAAGATCGCATCGGACAAGGAGGTGCTCGAGGTGGCCAACCGGGCCACGCAGCACCTCTACATCGTCAACCCGATCAAGAAGTTCGAGTCGCGTGCACAGGGCCTCTTCTCGACGCATCCGCCCATCGCCGACCGGATCAACCGGCTCCGCCAGCTGACCGGCGAGTCGCCGCTGGACGCGGCGGCGCTGCGGCAGCTGCAGGGGCTCGATTGACTCTGGCACGAGCTGGCGATCGTCCGCTTCCTCCTCGTGCGGCGTCGGGCGGCGCCCGCGGTCCCGTCAGGGCTTGATCCCCGCGAGGGAACGCCGCGCGACACGGGCGGCCACACGGCACCAGCGGCGGTCCTGCAGCGTCCCGGCGGGCCTGATCCGCGCGAGCCGCTCGCGGCACGCCCCCGCGCTGTCACGGCTCAAGCTCCGCATTCGCACGTGAAGTACACAGTCGCGGTCTGGGGTGCGCGGTCCACCGTCCGGCCGGGAGGAGCCGCGTGCCTGATCCGCGCGTGGGCCGTGCCGCGCCCACCGGGGGCCGTGCCGCGCCCACCGGGGGCCGTGCCGCGCCCACCGGGGGCCGTGCCGCGCCCACCGGGGGCCGTGCCGCGCCCACCGGGGGCCGTGCC
>JAJYDP010000872.1 GCA_021777365.1 Chloroflexota bacterium
CCGCCAGCTGCCCGCACGATGCCGGTGTCCACGGCCGCCCCGTACGCAAGGACCTCGCCGTCTCGCTCGGTCACCAGGGTGAGGCAGCGTGCGACCAGGTGCCGGACGTAGGGCCCGACGATGTCGACGTCCGTGACCGGGCCGTCCTCGTCGTGTGCCGCCAGGATCGCGCGAATGGCCGGCACGTCGTCGAGGGCCGCCCGCCGGATCGCGAGGTCATCGGTCAATATGGCAGCTCCACTCCGTGGCACGCGCCTGCTCATGCCGGCAGGATTGATCCCAGTGCGGTGCTCAGGACCGCGACCGGGGAGGGGGTCGCGGGCGGCAGGCTTGGCGACGGGGGCGGGGTGACCGTCGGCGCCGGGGGGACCGTCGGTGCCGGCGATGGCGTCACCGGGGGTACAGGCGACGGCGTGATCCTGGGCGTGGGGGGCGGCGTGATTCGCGGAGTGGGCGACGGCGTCGGCCGCGGGGTGGGCGATGGGGTGCCGGCCGGCGATGGCGCGGGCGTGATCGCCGGGGCGACGCTCGCCGGGGCAGGCAGCGCGCTCGATCCTGCCGTCGCACCCGGCCCGGCCGATGCCGCGGCGCTGGCCGCAGGCGAGGCGCCGTTCGATGATCCCGGGGCGGCGGTCCCGGTGGCGGGCGCAGCCGAGGGTGACGGGGCGGCGGGTGCCAGCACGGCCATCACCGCGAAGGCCAGGACGGCCGCGATGATCAGCAGCAGCATCAGCGACGTGCCCAGGCCGGGCTCATCCAGGATCCCCCAGGCTGGGCCCCTCCGCCTGCCGGGATCCCGCCCCATTGCCACCGCAGCACGCTCCCGTCGTATTCCGGGGAGCAGGCAGCGTGATCCACCGGACCAGGGTCGCTGCCGTGCGGGCCCCGCACAGGCCGAGCATAGGGCATCCGCGCGTTCGCACGGGACGTCTTCCCACCACAAGCCCCGTTGTGGCCGCGCCGCACCCCGGACGGGTCCGCTCTCGTGGGGGCCCCCGGCCGCGGCGCAGGGCCGGCTGCCGCCAGTCGTCGGCCGCCAGCCACTTGCGGTCGGCCATCGGCCGCCGGTCACCGTGCCGCCGGATCCGGGCCGCTCAGCCGGGTTGCCCTGAGCTATGCTGGGGCACTCTCAAACGCTGGAGGTCCGGCGATGCTGGCAAGCGGTGCAACCCACACGAACGATTCCGTCGGCCCGACACCCGTGTCGGGGCTTCCGCCGCTGGATGCGTTGCGGATGGCGGACGCAGACGACGCTCTCGGAGCGCTCGACCGGATCGCCCGGTACTGCGTCTTCAGCTGCACGGTCGACACCGAGCGCTGCCTCGAGGAAGCGTGCGCGGCATGGAACCTGGAACGTTCCGCCGCCGCCTATCTCGCCGGGCGCTGGCTCGACTCCCAGGACTGAACCCGGGGGGCCACGGAACGGCGCGAGCGGGTCGCCCGGATCACCGGGTGAGTGGGTCCGCAGGCCCGGTGCCGGGATGGCTCGCACGTGCGGTGTCGAGGAGGGCGACGGGATGCCTGACCTGACGAGTGAAGTGACCGAGCTGCTGCAGGGGCTCATCCGTAACCGCTGCGTCACCGACGGTTCGCCCGAGTCCGGCGGCGAGGCACGGAACGCCGACCTCCTGGCCGCGTATCTCGACCCATGACCGACCCGGACCCGCGAGCGGCGTTCGCGGCCATGACCGCGGCGCTCATCGAGGACTTCCGCGCCCACGCCGGCGAGGTCACGCGCGGCCCCTTCGCCGGTCGCCCCGTGCTGCTCCTGACCACCACCGGGGCGCGGAGCGGCCAGCCGCGCCTCGCGCCGCTGGTGTACAGCCGTGACGGCGAGCGCTACGTGATCCTGGCCTCCAAGGGCGGCGCGCCCACCCACCCGGCGTGGTACCGGAACCTCGTGGCGCATCCGCTCGTGACGGTGGAAGTGGGCCCGGAGACGTTCCGGGCGCGGGCACGGGTGACGGACGGAGCCGAGCGCGAGCGGCTCTTCGCGCAGCACGCCGCCGACAGCCCGGCGTTCAGCGACTACCAGCGACGGACCACGCGGGTGATCCCCGTGGTGCTGCTGGAGCGGGTCTGGTGAGGGGGCGACTGGGCGGCTCGGCGACATGACGAGTGCGCGGCTCGATCTCACGCGGGAACAGGTCCTCGCGTACCGGCGGACCGTGGGCGGGCTCGACGAGCGGCTCCCACCCGGCGCGGATTCTCTCCGACGCGCGGCGTGGGCCGGCCTCCAGGACAGCACGCCGCGCGCCGCGCTTCTGTCGATCCATGCCCGGGTGGAGGGAACCGACCCGTCCACCTGGGAGGACGCATCCCTGGTGCAGCTCTGGGGCCCGCGTTTCAGCGCGTACGTCGTCGCGGCCCGCGACCGCGGCGTGTTCGCCCTCGGGAGGCTTCCGGACGATGACGAGAGTCGGCGGTTCGCCGAGGACATGGCCACCCGCCTGGACGCGTTCCTCGACGGCCGGAGCATGACCTATGGAGACGCGGGACACGCGCTCGGGCTCCACCCCAACGCGCTCCGCTACGCCGCGCCGACCGGCAGGGTCCTGATCCGGTGGGACGGGGCTCGACGGCCGATCGTCTGGACGGTGCCGCGGCCCGCGGTCGATCCGCGCGAGGCTCGCCTCGAACTCGCGCGTCGGTACCTGCAC
>JAJYDP010000873.1 GCA_021777365.1 Chloroflexota bacterium
GGTGGGTCGCGAGGACCGCGATCGCCCACCTGCGCCGCAGCTACACGTTCGAGTCGGCCCCCCTCACCCGGCTGCTTGCCGAGATCGTGCTGCGGCCGCCCGACATCCGCCACTTCGACGCCGCCGTTCAGTCGCTCGCCGCGCACCCCCGGGGCGAGGGCAACGTCCGGCAGTCGATCACCGAGCTGTTCGCGTCGCGCTGTCCAACCTGCGGCCGGTCGGTGACGGTCGACGAGTTCGTCTGGGACGGTGAGGCCGAGGCACCCTTCCGGAAGAGCTATCGCTGCGTCACGTGCCGCGACCAGGTGGGTGGTGGGGAACAGCGGACGGCGGCGGCCGATGCGGCCGATGCGACGCGCGCCCAGGCGACGCAGGCCAGCCACGAGGATCTCGACGCTCTGCTCTCCCGATACGCCGTGATTGCCGGGCTCGAGGACCTGCCGGCGCAGCTCCTCTCGCTGTACACGCCGCGCACCCTCGCCGCGTTCCATGCTGTCGTCGAGCGGCTGGACGGAGACCTCCGCGCTGCCCCGGTCGAGGCGGCGCTCCGGCTGGCGTTCCTCCATGCCGTCATGCCGGCGAGCAAGCTGAACAGCTACCCGGGGCGTGTCGCCGCGCTGCGGATCTCGAACGGGCGCGTGCGCCTGCCCGGGGGACACCAGTGGCGCGAGCGGAACCCGTGGCTGCTCTTCGAGGATGGTTGCCGCCTCGTGCGGGGCTTCATCCAGCGGATCCAGGCGCTGCCGGGAGGGCAGGTCCAGGCGCGCTTCGGCGATGACCTCCTCGACCTCGCGGACGCCACCGCCAACGTGGTGCTGCGGCGCGGCCTTCCGCCGCCGCATGAGGGGAGCGGCATCCGTGCCCGGGTGGAGCGCCCCGATCCACGCGTGCGGCTCGTACTGACGCAGCCACCCTTGCGCTGGACCACCGAGTCGCTCTCGTTCGCGTACCACGCGACCTGTCTCGCGCTGGGCCCCGACGCGGCGGCCTCGCTGCCCCTGGAGGGCCTGGCGGGGCCGGCGCCGCGCCCGGGCTGGGGCTGGGAGGCATCCGCGCTCGAGCGCGGGCTCGGTGCCGTCCGGCCGATCCTTGCCCCCGACGCGCGCGTCGTTGTCATGCTGGAACCCGGGGGGCCGGAGGCGCTGGTCGCGGGCGCACTGGGCGGGGTGGGTGCCGGGTACCGGCTCGCCAACGCCCTCCTGGCCGAAGCGGACGAACTGGTGGGCGGCACGCTGGAGTTCGGGATCGGGGCGGATGCGGGCGGCGGGATCCGGTCGCGAGCCGGGCTGGCACTCCCGGGCGGCGGCGAAGCCGGGGCGGACGGCGCGACGGCAGACGGGCGCGCGGACCACGCGGTGGGGTTCCAGCTCGCGGCGGTCGAGCGGGACGTGACGGAGACCGCGGTTGCGATCCTCCAGGCACGGGGAGAACCCGCCCGGTTCGAGCGGCTGCTCGGGGAGATCCTGGTGGGGCTCGATCGAGCCGGGCACCTGCGCCGCCTGGTCGGGACCCGTACGTACGGCGAGTCGGTGGCGCGCGCGGAACGCGCGGCCGCGGCCCTGGGGTTGCTCGGCGAGCGCCCGGGCACCGCCCCGCCGCAAGGGTCGGCGGGCCGTGAGGTCGCCGGCCGCGATGCTGCGGACCGTGATGCGGCGGGCCGCGAGGTCGCTGGCCGCGATGCTGCGGGCCGCGATGCGGCATTCCGCGATGCGGCAGGCGCCCGGTCCGACGGGGTCGAGCCCGGGGTCGCCGGGTCCACTGACGCCCGGTCCGACGGGGTCGCCCGGTCCGACGGGGTCGCCGGGTCCGGCTGGGTCGCCGGGTCCGGCTGGGTCGCCGGGTCCGGCTGGGTCGCCGGGTCCGACGTCGCCGCGGATGGCGGGGGGCAGGACCGCGCCCGGGACACGCGGGGTGGCGCTCCTGTAGCCGAGCGGCGCGGCGCGCCGGCACCCGCGGATTCGCCGATCGCGTCGCGTGGCGCCGACCACGTCACCATGCTGCTGGAGTTGATCCAGGGCGAACTGGCGCGTCCGAAGCACCCCCGGCTGGTCGAGGTGGAGCCGGGTCGCTGGTGGCTGCGCGACCGGCGCGACCTGGATGGGGCGGCGATCCCGCTCTCCGACCGGCTCGAGTGGGCGATCTTCAGCTTGCTCTCGACGACCGGCGGGCTGAGCGAGGGCGCGTTCTACGATCGGGTCGCGGCGATGTTCCGGGGCTACGACGCCCCCGACCAGTCGCTCGTGCGTGCCTGCCTGGAGAGCTACCGCAGCCGCGCGTCGACCGCCGAGATGCTCATGACCGGCGACGAGCTGCAGGCGCGCTACCGGGAGCACACCGAGCTCGTTGGCCTGCTCGTCGAGTACGGCCACCGGCTGGGGCTGCGCTGCTGGGTGAGCCCGAAGGAGCAGAAGCGCCCATACCGTGGGCGACCCCTGGCGGACCTCCTCTCCGACCAGGAGGCTCGTGCCTATCTGCCGATCGTCTCGCGGGGGCCCGTCGAGGCGCTGGAAGCGGTCGACTGCATGTGGTATCAGCGCGGCAAGGCCACGCTGATCTTCGAGGTCGAGTGGACCGCGATGCTCGGGGAGCCGCTGCTGCGGCGCGGCCGGCAGATCCCGCAGGACGACACGGTGGTGCGGTTCCTCGTCGTCCTGCCGG
>JAJYDP010000874.1 GCA_021777365.1 Chloroflexota bacterium
TCGAGCGCCTGGGCGACGAGGATCTTCGCCGTGAGGCCGTCGGCGTCGACGGCCTCACCCTGGCGGACGCGATCGAACGTGGGCTGATCGGGCACCTTCGGGGTCACGCCCACGCGGTCCGACTGGCCTTGACGGAGGGCGGCACTTCGTCTGTGGACGTGGACTCAGGCCGATCCTGGCGTCGGGTCCCCATCCTCCTGCTGACCGGCCCACCGGGGGTCGGCAAGACCGCGATCGCGCTCGAGGTCTCGCTCCGGCTCCGCGCGGCCGGCGTCGCGCATGCCGTGGTCGACGTCGACGCCCTCTCCTGGTGCTTCCCCGCCGCTCCGGGCGATCCGTATCGCACCCGCCTGGCGCTGCGCAACCTGGCGGCGCTCTGGCCGAACTTCCGGGCGGCGGGCGCGGAACGGCTGGTGGTCGCTCGCACGATCGAGACCCGCGGCGAGGCGGACGAGATCGCCTCGGCGATCCCCGGCGGGCGCGTGGTGGTGGTGCGCCTGCACGCCACGCCGGAGGCGCTGGCTGCACGCCTGCGCGTCCGAGAGGTCGGGTCGGGGTTCGATGCGCTGCTGCAGCGGGCGACCGATCTCACCCACCTGATGGACATGGCCGAGGTCGAAGATCACCTCGTCGAGACAACGGGCCGATCGGTGGTCGACGTCGCCCGCGAGGTGCTCCAGCTCGCCTGGATCGATGGGTGACCGTGCGCCCGGCCCGTGCGGATCGGTGGGTCCCGCGATCGAAGACGCGGCGGGGCGGGCCGTCGCCCGGCCGCGCACCTGCCAACCGGGCATGACGCACACGGGTGCTGGCACAGAGGTGCGTCGCGTGGCAGTCGCAGTCCGGGCGCGGCCAGGTTCACCGCGAACACGACTTGCCGGGAGGTCCGTCGGCCAGTCCCAGCCGCGCGTCGCGACCTCCGGCGATCAGTCCCCCGTCGCGCCTCGGAGCCGCGCGACCACCACCTGCCACACCGCTCCCGCGATGATGCCACCCGCACCGCCGGCGATCGCCAGCGTGAGCCAGGCGAGCCCCGCGAGGGGCGCCCACGTGAGATTGGTGGCGAGCTCCTGCGCGGCGCGCAGGCCCATGAAGGTGCCGATCGTCACGAACGTCAGGCCGAACGCCAGCGGCCCGAACAACGGCTGGTGGGGGCCGTCGCCATCGGGTGCCCCGACAGGGGGAGCACCCTTGCGGCGCCGCGCACGCTCCCGCCGGAGCGCCTCCTCGTCCTGCTCGATCCAGACGCCGCCCAGGAGCCCGATGCCGAAGCCGGCGATGAGCCCGGTCGCGATGACCGGGGCGTAGACGGAGAGGCCGACCACCCGGAGAGCGACCGCGCCGAGCACGGAAAGCGCGAGGCCGAGCAGACCCCCCACGGCGGTGGTCAACGACAGGAAGTGCATCACGCGCATGGACACATCGACGGGAATCCTAGCCGGATGCCGGGCAACGCCGCAGCGTCGGTCCGAAGGCTCCGGTATGGGCCGAACGGCACTAGGAACATGGGGTTGCACTGTGACAGAACAGGCGCGCAGAGGGGATGTCGGATGACTAGCGTCTGGCACCTGGAGTGACAGCTCGGTGATCCAACGGCTCGCACCAGCACAGGCCCGGTTTCCCGGTTCTCGCCGCGCCGGCCTGGCCGATGTCTCGATCCAGGCTCGTCGTGCGGGGCCACGGCGCGCCGCTCCCCACGTCCGGTCTGACCGTGTGCACGCGTTCGGGGAAACCGCCCGCGAAGGCGACCGGCGACCGCTCGGGCGAGCCCCGGGACGCGAGGTCGGCGAGTTCCTCGGCCGCGGCTGCCACGATGCCGGCATCGGGAACCCGGTCGGTGACACGCCCCCGTCCCGGGCGGCGACTCCGACGGCGGGCAGCGATCCGCCTCGCTCGGGGCCACCCCGGGGAACTTCCACTCGCACTCGCGCGGCTCCACAATGGTGTCATCAATCGTGTGGTCGTCAGGCAGGCACCACGAGAGGAGGACAAGGCGGCCCGGTCACCTCTGCCTGGCAGTGAGGTCCATTCGGCCGTCGCACCAGGGCGCGGCATGCCCGGGATCGGCGGGGTCGGCTGTTCCACGTATGCGGATGATCGTGACAAGGGATCGGTGATGCCTGCGCAGGGGGCAGGCGCGCTGACGGACCACATCCCGGGCCTCGGCCCGCACGAGCAATCGAGGCCCGCGAAGGGAATGCGTGACAGGCACGTGAGGAGGAACATGCGGTGACAGACAGGCGACGAGGCGGGGCTTTGACCAGGACCGGGGATATCGTCCGCTCGTCCATCGTGCTCGGGCTGGTCACGGCGCTGTTGGCGGCGTGCGGCTCGGGGGCCACCCCGGCGCCGTCGGCGCCGACGGGCCCGTCAGCCGCTCCGGCGGCATCGGCAGCGCCGGCATCCGTCGCTCCGGCGGCATCGGCCGCGGCATCCGCCGCGGCATCGGCCGGGGCGTCGACCACCGGAAGCCAGTGGACCACGAGCCACCCGTTCAAGGCGGCGTTCATCTACGTCGGCGCTCCCAGCGACGCCGGCTGGACCCACGCCCACGAAGTCGGGCGCCTCGCGGTGCAGAGCGCGTTCGGCGGTCGTGTCGAGACCATGTACAAGCAGAACGTGCCGGAGGGTCCGCAGGCGAGCCAGGTCATCACC